>CAJOQY010000328.1 GCA_905236835.1 uncultured Oscillibacter sp.
CATTTCAAACATCACGGAATCTCCCACGGCTTTGGCGAGTTTGACGGGAACGGCGTTGCCTATTTGCCTCATGCTTTCGGTCCATGACGCGCTGAATAAATAATCATCCGGAAAAGTTTGAATCCGCGCGCTTTCTCTCACTGTATAATATCGAATCGCGCCGTTGTCTAATATCACTGTATTTTCGCCGCCGGGGACGCCGTGCGCCCCCGCTTTGATTGTTTTGGACGGCTCATCCAGTTTGCTCCCGGAATGGCCCGCGTAACTTCTGGCTCCGTCCCTGAACTCGTGATTCTGAATCACGCGGGATTGTTGATTTTGATCGGATTGATTGCTTTGATTGGACAAATACGGCGCGGGAAGATCGCCAATCGCGTCCCGGACGGTCCGCCAGCGCGAACGGGGGACTTTGCCGTTTTCCACAAGTTCCCGAATTTCCCGGAGCCGTTTCGCCGATAACGGATTTTCATCCGGCGTTGAAATCCCCGTTTCGTCCCAGTATGTTTTTGATACCCATTTGGAATATAACAGAGCTTCCCGCGAATGGGTAGGCTTTGGAAAAATCCAATCCGTGTGAAAATCACGCCTGAATCCGACGATAATTACACGGTGTCGAATCTGCGGGACGCCGTAATCAGCGGCGTTCATCGGACAGAACGTCACATGATAAGATAATCCGTTTTTCTGTCCGGATATATGATATTCTTCCAATAAACGCGAATGCTCCTCCCATGTCATGCCGGTTTTTTTCATAATTTCCGGATAACGCAATTGAAGCAGAATATAATTAAAATAAGCGCTGAAAGACTTACGCAACAAACCCTTGACGTTTTCAAAAATAAACGCTTGCGGTTTGACTTCACGAACGGCGCGGACCGCTTCCGGAAACATATCCCGCGCGTCCTGATACGCCTGATGTTTGCCGCCGAGCGAAAACGGCTGACAGGGAGGACCGCCGGCCACAAGATGAATTTTCCCGGCGTAGCCGTTATATTGAACCGTTCTGACATCCGTCTGAAATACGGACCATGTTCGCATATCCGGGTATCCGTTCGCCATGTTATATCGCAGATTGTCGCAGGAATCCGGATCCCGCTCAAATACGGCCTCATGATGAAAGCCGGACATTTGCAGTCCGAGGGCAAGTCCCCCGGTCCCTGTAAAAATTTCGATTGATTTCATACGCGGAAACGCCTCCCGTCGCTGTTTTTTGATTATAGCATGATTTTATTTTCCGCGCAAGAAAATTTGACGGCGAGACGCTAAAATCGCGAAAATCTCCCGATTGCGCTCCCGCCGTTGTTTTTTTATTGGACGAGGGGAGGAAGAGATTATCACGCGCGTTCAGACTGGGAGAGGATTTGCGCGGCGCGGGAGAGGACGCGGCGGGATAGTTCCGTGTCCCGGTTTCGGGCCGCGTTCGCGTCACTCGAAAGGGAGGAGGCCGCGCCGGGGGCCTCGTTTTGCGCAATCGGGAGGACGCCGTAATCCGAGAGTTTTTGAATCACGCGTTCTATGATTGCGTCCGGGTCGCGGAAATACGCGCTCCCGCGAATCCGGATAAACCGCCACCCGAGACGCTCTAAAATCGTCTGGCGTTCCAGATCGCCGCGAATGCGCGCCTCTCCGCTGTGGTAGCGTTCGCCCTCGCATTCAATGGCGATCATTTTTTCGCGGTAAACCGCGACCAGCGCGATCCGGTACGCGCCGACTTCCCACCGCCGCGCGATGTGATAGCCCCGGGCCGTCAGAGCCCGCGCCACTTGCGCCTCAAATTCGGTTTCCGTCAGTTCCTGTTCGTGAAGCGGATTCACGGAGGCGGGATTCATGGCGTAATCAATCAGGATTTGCCGGATGTCGCCGGATTGCAGATCCGTTTCCGGGTCCAGCGAATGCGCGACCCAGAGTTGATCCCGCGCGCGGCTCGCCGCGACGTTGTAACGCTTACGCACGGCGTCCTCCATGCCGTATCCCATCAGGCGGACGGGATTTGATTTTAATCCGGATTTTTTGGCGCTGTCCACCACGCTCAGAAAAATCACATCCCGTTCGTCGCCCTGAAAATTGGACGCGTTTCCGGCGAGAATCCGGCGTTTTTCGATTTCCTCCGGGGAAATCCGGCGCAAAATCTGATCCTGAATTTCTTTGACCTGTTCATCCCCGAGAAGGGAAATCACGCCGAATGTTTTGTCCGCGTATTCCGGCTGGCTGATACAGGCTTCCATCAGGGCGGCGATCGCTTTCGCCTCTTCCGGATTTTTCCCGCCGATCCGCGCGCCGTCGGGGACCCGGTAATGGATCACAGCCGGGAGCAGATTGCTGGATCCGGATTCGCGCAGAGGCTTGATTTGATTGTCATACGAAAGAAAATTGCTGAATCCAATAATTTCAGGCACGCAGCGGAAATGTTCCCGGAGCATGACATGCTGTATGGACAGCGCGGCGAAATCATAAATGGAAGTTTTCTCATAAAGCGCGTCGGCGCGCGGGAATTTGCCGGTTAAATATAATTCGCGCAGTTTTTCGACTTTTTCAATATCAAGGCCGACCGCCATCGGGCTGACCTGCTGTTCGTCGCCGACAATCACAAGTTTTTTGCCCATGTATAACACCGCCAGCGCGGACAAATCCGACTGGCTCGCCTCGTCGATGATGACAATATCAAATTGATTAACGCCGGGCGTGAACATTTCCAAGGCGCGGTTGATTGGCATGATCCACGCGGGAACAGCCGCCTGACAGTCTTTCATGAGATTTCTCGCCCGCGCTTTCAACATTGGCGCGCGTTTTCCGGTGCCTTTCCCGATACGGCGGACCGTCTGTTTCCACGCTTCCAGCGCGCTTTGCAGTTCCCGATTCCGGTCAATCGCCACGCGCAAATAATGCCACGCGCTTTTTTCCGCGTATTCCGCCGTTTTTTCGCGATATTGGCGGCTGAGATAAAAACAGCGGGATTGTATCTCGTCAAACGACTCGGCTTCCATCGCGTCCAGCATACCGGACAGTTGTTTCCATTTCCACGCTTCTTCGATCATTTCCGGCGGAACGGACTTGCCATGGATACCGACCCGGCGGCGGATCGCCTCTGACCACGACGGCGCGACTGTGGACAGCGTATTCAGCCAGTTGTCCCGCTTTTCTCGCAGATAATACCGGTCATACATGATTTTCAGTCCCGCGTATGCCCGCGCGTAGGCGTCGGCGTCCCCGACCGCCATCGCGTCCAGAATCCGCGCGCAGGTCACGGAAGAGCCGCGCTTGCCGGATTTTAAAATCTCACTGGCGTGATCTAAATTTTGATTGGCCTCCCGGATTTTCAATACCGCTTCGCAAGCGTCGCAAATCCGGGGCAGTATCGCGGCGGCGTGAAAATTCTTTCTCATCACGGCAAGTTCTGAATCTAAATCAGCGGAAGTGATGATTATTTCATCCGGAAGCCCCAGTGGTTTGACCAGTTCCATAAAATGCCCGTATTCCTGATACCATTCCAGACACTTTTCCATTTGCGGTACGTAATTTTTAGCGATTTGTTCCGGTTTTTCGTCCAGAGCCTCAAATTTCGGCGTCCCGCCGCCGGACATCAACTCATTCCAGTACCGCGCGCACACGACGCGGCTTTTCCCCAGTTCCAGACAATGTAAAATCATATCGCAGTCGGCGACGGACTCCACGGGATTTCCGTCAATTTTCACGCTTTCCAGCGCCACGCGCAGAGATTTATCAAATATTTTCGCGACGGATAATAATTTTTTTTGATATTTTAAATACCGTTTCAGACGTTTGCACGCCGCCAGCAGCGATTCCCCGGAGATTTGATTTGAATCCGATAAAATTTGAATTTTTCTTCCGAATGTCTCTGACACAACCAGATCCGAAAGCGCGTGGGTCTGCAAAATCTGATTCATCAAACGGGTCCAGCGTTCGCGATACGCGCCGCCCTGTCTGCCGTCCGTCACGGCCTGTTCCATCCACGGCTCGATTTTGCCGAAATTATCCAGATATTTCCGCAGATTGTCCAGCGTTTCCCGCGCCGGAAACGGAATCTCAAACTGTCCGAAATCACAGGTGAATAAAATCCGCTTTTCGCCCGTCATATCCTCGATATTCCAGCCGGTTTCCGTCTCGATTTCATTGCGCCGGATATTGGCGTCTCTCAGGGCCGCCAATGTTTCCTCAAATTCAGCGGGATTTAAAATCTCATCGGGCGACGGCAAATTATACGACAATTCTTTCTCGTCGCCGGGGGACAACGCCTGATTGCCGCGATATAAATCCCGCAGTTCCACGAAATCCAACGGAATCGACGCGGGAATCCGGACTTGTCCGGGGATCATGCCGGAGAATTTGCGCGCGTGTTCCCGGACGAATTTCGCGGCGGCGGACGGGGAAATCTCTTCCTGTTGATATAAAATATAACCGCGCTCCGTCCGCATGACATCATAAAGGCGTTTCCGGGCGGCGGCCAGATTTTGAATAATATCCGCGCGTTCCCGCGCCAGTTCGTCCATTTCCTCTTTCAGGCGTTCCGCCGTGGCCCCGGACAGATAATCAGAAATGCCGTCCACGGATTTTTCCATGTCGCCGGAGGAATCGTCCATGACGGAAACGCATAAATTTTGCAGGCGCGGCGCGATTTTTTCTTTTAATACTTGCAGCGCCTTGGAAGTATGGCTTGTGACAAGCACGCTTTTTCCTTCCGCCAGAAAATGGCCGATCAAATTCGCTATCGTGTGCGTTTTGCCCGTACCCGGAGGACCCTGCACCAGCACGGCGTTCCGGAACGCGAGTTGTCTGGCGATTTCCAATTGTTCCCGGTTGGCTTCTTTGGACAAAAAAATCCCGGGACTTTCTCCGCCCGCCGCCGCCAATTGTTCCTCAATCGTCTCTTCCGGTTTCATGCCGGAAATTTCCGGCTGTTCGTGGCTTATCAACGCCAAATCCAGCATGGGCGCGGGAATCTGATCCGGCTTTTCCGCTTTTTCCAGATCATCCAGAATCAGCCGGAGCGCCTGACCCGTTCTGTCCGGGCGTTTTCTCAGCAGGAAACACGGTTTCCATGAAATCTTACAGGAAAGCCGGTCCGACAGTTTTTCCAGAAGATCCGGCGTTCGTTTCCGGTCCATTGGATGACAGTCCCGGACTTCCGCGCGGGCCGACGCGAGATTTTCCGCGAAATTTCCCGCGAGATTCCCCGCGGGATTTTGATTTTCCGGGAAATTCATTTCCTGAAAAACAGTTTCATATAATTCCGTCGGCGTGTCGGTATCTTCCAGTGAAATCATATCCTGTCCGGCGTCCCATCGAATCCGGATCCGGCGCGTTAAAACAGGATGATAAATTCCCGAATTTTGATCGTCGTTAATCAACCCGTTCGCCGCGATCAATTCCATAGACTCGGCGTCTCTTTGCGAATCCGTATAAATCCCGTAAAGTTCGTCGAACAGGCGCGCGGTTTTTTCGTGATCCCCGCGATTCCGTTTTTTGCCCTGTGACGGATTATCCGGATTTGGTCTTTTCACGGTCAGAAGCGGCGCCCGATCCGCGTCCTCCGCGCCGTCCCGATATGAAATCTTAATATATTCCGGATCATCGGGCAAATCTTCCGGGAAAAAATGCCAAGGATATTCTTTAATATGCGAAACAGTCTTTTGCCTGAGTTCGTTCAGCCCCTGAACAAACTGAAACAGGGACAAAACCGTATCTTTCGCGGACATCGGCGTCGCACCCCCTGATTTTTATATTTTTAATATCTTAAATATAATATCTTCATATTTTCATATCTTTTATCAATCATATTTCGATTATTTTTTATTTTATCATCGAATCGGCGTTTTGTACAGGGGGGAAACGACAAATTTCGATGAAAAAGTATCTGTAAAGCCGTCACAGTTGACAAATGACGCGCTATATAATCAACACAAGCGATTTCGCGTTATTTTAAACAATCCGATTTCACCTGTTTTGTGAAAAAGCGTAAATAATTTTAATTTTACAGGAAATTTATTACATATGTCATGCGTTTCTTGTGATAATTATCACTTATCGCCGCGCGTTCTTTTTGATATATTTTTATAATCCATTAATATCATTTTCGCGTGGAAGAACATGAGGAGGGAATGTATATGGAGAGGAAATTTCCCGGAAGGGCGGCGGCGTTTTGTCTGGCGCTGGTCATGACGCTGACCTGTTTTGTCTACGCTGTTCCGGCGGACACATCGGGAAAAGCGGATATGACATCGCAATCCGGCGTATTTTCCGAAGGCGATTCCATCGGGCCGGAGGAACTGACGGGCGGAGCCGTGGCGGAAGCCCCGGAAGCCGATCCGGACGCTGTTCAATCCGCCGTCCCGGAATCCGGCGCGGACGCCGCGCAAACGGCGGGGCAGGACACGCGCGCGGCGGTGTATGACGAGAGCGATCAATACGCCGTGTTAAGCGCGGAGGGGGAATC
>CAJOQY010000329.1 GCA_905236835.1 uncultured Oscillibacter sp.
TGTCAGCGTGAAAGCATACTCGTGGAAGCGGGAATTTTCTCAATGCGGACATTTGTCCACATTTTGAGTAGCAGGGATATTATATTATGATAAAACTTTATGACAGCGGCGTATATCTGATAAACGGCGTGGATTTAATTCCGGAGGACGGCGCGGAAACAGAGAGAATCCGGCAAATGACCGGGAAAACCCCTGAAAAATCCGAAGCGAAAAAAGGGACGATTTCATATGGCATTTTACAGGCGCATAATCAAAATCAAAACCCCGACGCCCTGCGGATCAAATTCGACGCGCTGACTTCGCATGATATTACTTATGTCGGCATTATCCAGACGGCGCGCGCGTCCGGCATGGAAAAGTTTCCCGTGCCGTATGTCTTAACCTGCTGTCATAATTCATTATGCGCCGTGGGCGGGACGATTAACGAGGACGATCACTTGTTCGGACTGACCGCCGCGCAAAAATACGGCGGCATTTACGTTCCGCCCCATATGGCCGTGATTCATCAATATATGCGCGAAATGCACGCCGGATGCGGCAAAATGATTCTCGGGTCTGATTCTCATACGCGTTACGGCGCGCTGGGGACTATGGCGGTCGGCGAGGGCGGCGGCGAACTGGACAAACAGATTCTCGGCGACACATGGGACAATCCGTATCCGGAGATTATCGCCGTTTATTTGACCGGCAAGCCGCGCCCGTGGGTCGGGCCGCATGATATAGCCCTTGCCATCTGCGGCGCGGTCTATCAAAACGGCTATGTGAAAAATAAAATCATGGAATTCGTGGGTCCGGGCGTGGACTCCATGGATACGGATTACCGGAACGGCGTGGATGTCATGACGACGGAGACCGCCTGTCTGTCGTCCATATGGCGCACGGACGGCGACGTAAAAGCCTATCTGTCCGAACACGGACGCGAAACGGATTACCGGGAATTGAATCCGGCGGAAATCGCGTATTATAACGGCTGTATTGAAATTAATTTATCAGAAATCAAGCCCATGATCGCCCTGCCGTTCCATCCGTCCAACAGCTATGAAATTGACACGTTTAACGCGAATTTAAAAGATATTTTGCGCGAGACGGAGAAAAAAGCCGAAACAATCAGTCAGGGACGCGCGAAATATACGATTTTAGATAAAATTAAAAATAATCAATTTCAGGTCCAGCAGGGCGTGATCGCCGGATGCGCGGGCGGCGGCTATGAGAATATCATACAGGCGCGGAATATATTAAAAAATAAAAGCATTGGCGCGGGCGAATTCGCGTTGAATATTTATCCGGCGTCCATGCCGATTTATCTGGATTTATCCCGCAAAGGGATTTTGGCGGATTTGGCCGTTTCCGGCGCGGTGATAAAAACGGCTTTCTGCGGTCCATGTTTCGGCGCGGGCGATACGCCTAATCACAACGGCTTTTCCGTCCGGCATACCACGCGCAATTTCCCCAATCGTGAGGGATCGAAACCCGGAAGCGGCCAGATGTCAGCCGTCGCGTTGATGGACGCGCGGTCCGTGGCGGCTACGGCGGTTCGCGGCGGCATTGTCACCAGCGCCGAGGATTTCGCGGACGCGTTTAATTATACGCCCGCTTATCATTTTGACGACAGCCCGTATCAGGCGCGCGTATATAACGGCTTTGAACACGCGGACCCGTCAAAAGATCTGTTTTACGGTCCGAATATCAAAGACTGGCCCAAGCGTCCGGAATTGCAAGAAAATATATTATTAAAAATATGCTCTAAAATTTTAGACGAAGTCACGACAACGGATGAATTAATCCCGTCCGGGGAAACGTCGTCTTACAGATCCAATCCGCTGGGACTGGCGGAATTTACCCTTTCACGGCGCGATCCCGCATATGTGGGCAAAACAAAAGCCGTTGACGCGCTGGAAACCGCCCGCGAAAACGCGATTGAAAACGGGGAAGATATAAAAAATATGCTTTCACAGGCGCCGGAATTAGAGCGTATTTATCAAATCATCCATGACATCCCCGGACAGGAGAATCTCAATCCGATTGAAATCGAAATCGGCTCCGTGATTTACGCGAACAAACCCGGCGACGGATCGGCGCGGGAACAGGCCGCGTCCTGCCAGCGCGTGATTGGCGGTCTGGCGAATATCACGCGGGATTACGCCACAAAACGCTATCGCTCCAACGTCATCAACTGGGGAATGCTGCCGTTTCATTTGAAAGGCGACGAATCCGAGTTATCCAAATTCGATGTCGACGACTGGATTTATATACCCGATATTAAAACCGCTTTGCGCGAAAATAATTTAAATCATATCATGGCTTATATTATCAAAAACGGCGGTTATCAGCCGATTACGCTTTATATCCGCGATATGACGGAAAATGAACGCGAAATTATACAGGCCGGATGTCTGATTAATTTCAACGCGCAAAGACTCAAAGCCGAGAAATAACAAATTACTACAAGAGATTATAAAAATAAAAAAATATAAAAAATCAGGATGTGATGCCCTTGGGACGCTGTTTTATATTCGCCGCCGCTGATTTTGACGGATTCCGGGAACGTCCCGCGCCGGGAGATTTCCTGATCGCCGCCGACGCGGGCTATCGACACTGCCGCGCGGTGGGAATCGCGCCCCATCTTCTGCTGGGCGATTTCGATTCCATGCCGTGTCCGGATGATTTAAATTTAAATTTAGATTTAAATAAGCCGGACACGGCCAATCCAAAACGATTATTGACGGCGGACAGTATGGCGAATTTTCGCGATCCGGCGTTATATCCCCCGCATATCGAACGCGTACCGGTGGAAAAAGACGATACGGACACTATGCTTGCCATCAAAGCGGGACTGTCACGCGGCTGTAAGCGCTTTTATATTTACGGCGCGTCCGGCGGGGAGCGGATCGATCATTTTATCGCGAATTTGCAGGGGCTTTTATACTTACGGCGTCACGGGGCGAAAGGGTATCTTTACGGAAAAAATTTTATCTGGACCGTGATTGAAAACGAGAAATTAACAATCACGCGGGAAACGGAAAGCGGGCTGCTGTCCGTGTTCGCTTTTGGCGGACGCGCGGAGGGCGTGTCCGTATCCGGCGTAAAATATCCGATGAAAAACGGCGTGTTGAATCCTGAGTTTCCGCTGGGCGTCAGCAATCATATATTGGAAAGCGCGGCGGAAATCCGGGTTCGGAAAGGCGCGCTTTTAATCGGCTGGGAGATATAATATATATAATTTATATACAAGGGAAATGAAAGGGAAACGCGGCCATGCGAATGCGGAAGAAGAAAAATTTAATTCCCCGGATGGAACGCTGTGAACGGCTGTTAATCAAAGACCCGTATATTATGCCGGGAAAATGGCGGGATTTGTATCCGGAAAAAAATCAACCGCGGGATATAAATCCGGAATCCGGCGATAAGCGGCGCGAATTGAGATTGGAAATCGGCTGTGGAAAAGGCGGCTTCACGGCGGAAACGGCGAAATTAAATCCGGATATATTATTGATCGGTCTGGAAGTCGTGCCGGAAGCGATTGTCGTCGCGATGGAACGCTGTATGGATTTGAATCCGTCCAACGCGTATTTTATCCGCGCCGACGCCGGACAATTGGATCAGTTTTTCGCGCCAGATGAAATTGATTGTATTTATTTAAATTTCTCAGACCCGTGGCCGGGAAATCGACACGCGAAACGCCGTCTGACGCACGGGAATTTTTTAAAAATCTATCGTCAGATTTTAAAGTCCGGCGGAAAAATTCAATTTAAAACGGACAATCAGCCGTTGTTTGAGTTTTCCCTGACGGAACTGCCCAAATATGGCTTTGAACTGTCGGATATTACATGGAATCTGCATGAACACGGCGTATCGGATATTATGACGGATTACGAGGCGAAATTCTATCAACAGGGACTGCCGATCTGCCGTCTGATTGGAACCATGCGGGAATAAATCAATCCCCCCGGCGGCGGGGGGATTTTATTTAATTAAAGCTGAAAATCCGGTTCGCGACGCGATAGGCGGCGACCTGTAATGTTCTTCCGAGGGGTCCGGGAAGATTCATGACGATACCGAACAGGCCATAGCGCAGTTTGCGATATTCCCACGGATGATTCTCCCGGATATAATCCCATAAATCCTTTTTTTTTCTTAAATTTTCCGGCGTTCCGCTGACGGCTAATAACACGCTTGTGACAGCCGTGATCATGTCATGATATTGCAGAATAGTCCGTTGCTGCTTGGGATGTTTCACGTGTTCGAGATCAATCTGCCGCATCATAAGCTGATTGACGAGTATCTGCTGGTCAATGCGTTTTATCATGATCTCTTCCTGTACGGACTGCCCCTCCCGGCCTATATAATAATGATACAAATCCACGTTTAAATAATATAATTTCTCCACGTTTCCGAGCGGCACGGAGCAATATAAATTATCCACATAAAACGTATGCTTGGGCAAATTTAAACCGCTTTCGCGCAGGATTTTTGTCCGATAAATCATGGCGTGCATTAATAAATTTTCCCATTTATGGAATTTTCCCACGTCATCCCATGTGAAAATTTGATCTTCCGGGAGCGCGGAAGTATATTGAATCACGCGTTTCCGGCCCGCGTCGGTCTTGTCATAGATATAATTACAAACAAATAAATCCACGTCCGCGCCGGATTCCGTCAGATTGCGCAGTCTGGTCAATACTTGCGCCAGCGCGTCCGTATCCAGCCAGTCGTCGCTGTCCACGACTTTGAAATATAATCCCGTCGCGTGGTGTAATCCCGTCATGACCGCGCCGCCGTGTCCGGCGTTCTCCTGATGAATCGCGCGTATTATATCCGGATGTTCTTTCGCCAGCCGGTCCGCGATTTCGCCCGTATGATCTTTTGATCCGTCGTTGACGATTAAAATCTCGATTTCATTTCCGCCCGTCAACAGCGTATCAACGCAATGTTCCATATAATCCTGTGAATTATAGCACGGGACCGCGACACTGAGCAATTTCATATAATTTTTTATCCTTTCCGTGAATTTATATCCGCCGCGCCAATTTGACAGTCATTTCTTGATAAAATTCCTGAAAATTCCCGGCGTCCAGCGCGTCCCGGATTTTTCGCGTCAAATCATTATAAAAATATAAATTATGCAATACCGCGAAACGCAGGGCCAAGACCTCATCGGCTTTGAACAAATGCCTTAAATACGCCCGCGAATAGCGGCGGCATACCGGGCAGTCGCAATCCTCGCTGATTGGCCGGTCATCACGCGCGTGTTTTTCGTTTAAAATATTAATCGTCCCCTGCCATGTGAATAATTTCCCGTGTCTGCCGTTGCGGGACGGCATGACGCAGTCGAAAAAATCAATCCCCCGGCTGACGGCTTCCAGAATATTCACCGGCGTCCCGACGCCCATTAAATAACGCGGCTTATTTTCCGGCATATATGGCTCCACCTGTTCGATCACATGATACATGACTTCCGCCGGTTCGCCGACGGCCAGACCGCCAATCGCGTAGCCGTCGCAGTTTAACGCCGCGATTTGTTTCATATGCCGGATTCTTAAATCATCATATGTCGCGCCCTGATTGATTCCAAATAATAATTGCTCCGGATTTACCATGTCCGGGGTATTTTTTAATCTTTCATGTTCGATTTCGCACCGTTCCAGCCATCGGAACGTGCGTTCACAGCTTGCTTTCGCGTACTCATACGGCGCGGGATTTTTCACGCACTCATCAAACGCCATCGCAATATCGCCGCCCAAACGCGCCTGAATTTTCATAGACTCTTCCGGGCCGATAAATACAATATGCCCGTCAATATGCGACGCGAATTTGACGCCCTGTTCTTTGATATTTTTCGGCGACGCGAGAGAAAACACCTGAAATCCGCCGGAATCCGTTAAAATCGGCCCGTCCCATCGCATAAACTTATGCAGTCCGCCAAGATCGCGTATAATCTCATCGCCCGGGCGCAAATGCAGATGATAAGTATTCGCCAGCGTGATCTGACAGTTTATATTTTTCAAATCCCACGCCGAAACGCCGCCTTTGATCGCCGCCTGTGTCCCGACATTCATAAAAACCGGCGTCTGTACCAATCCGCCGTGCGCGCAGGAAAATACCCCGCGCCGCGCCCGTCCTTCTTTTTTCAATACCTGAAACATGATATTTATATTTTTTATCCCTTTCTGTCAATGGCCGTGTCGCAGTACGCGCAGCGATACGCCCCGGACGCGTTTAATAAAAATATCGCGTCCAATTGCTCTTCCGATGCCGTGATACAGCGCGGATTTTTGCATTTGATAATATTTATTAATTTTTTTGGCGGCTGCAAATGCTTTTTTTCCGTCAATACGCCGTCCCGGATAATATTCACCGTAATATTGGCGTCGAGATAACCCAATACGTCCAGATCCGGCTCCATCGGCGACGCGATTTTTATCATATCTTTTTTGCCCATCCGCGCGCTCCGCGCGTTCTGGATAATCGCCACGGAACAATCCAGCGCGTTTAAATTTAAATAATTATAAATCTCCATGCTTTTTCCCGCCCGGATATGATCCAATACCACGCCATTTTGTATGCTGTCAATATTCACGCGGTCTCCCCCCTGATTTTTATATAATATAATTATATTTATATATATCCCAGCAGGAATAAAATCAACGCCATTCGGATATATTTCCCGTATTTGACCTGACGCCAATACGCGGCGCGGGGATCTTTATCGACCGTCACGGCGATTTCATTCACGCGCGGCAGGGGATGCAATATCGACAAATCCGGCTTGGCGTCCGTGAGTTTTTGCGGGGTTAAAATATAGCTGTCTTTTAATCTGATATAATCTTCCTCGTTGAAAAATCTTTCCCGCTGAACTCTTGTCATGTATAATATATCCAGCCCCGGAATGACGGATTCCAGATCCGTTGTCTGCGTATACGCGATTCCGCGTGATTTAAACGCCGATTCTTTTACATAACGCGGCAGTTTCAATTCCAGCGGCGAAATTAAAACATATTTTATATCCGCGTAACGCGACAGCGCGTTGATTAACGAATGCACGGTCCGGCCAAACTTCAAATCGCCGCAGAATCCGATTGTATAGCCGCCGAGTCGGCCTTTTTCCCGATAAATCGTGAATAAATCCGTCAGCGTCTGCGTGGGATGATTATGCCCGCCGTCACCGGCGTTGATCACGGGAATCTCCGAGACTTGGGACGCGGCGTAAGGCGCGCCCTCTTTCGGATGCCGCATGGCGATAATATCCGCGTAACAACTGACTGTCCGGACCGTATCGCCTACCGTTTCGCCTTTCATGGCCGAACTGGAATCCGCCGACGCGAAGCCCAGAACATCGCCGCCCAGCGATAACATCGCCGACTCAAACGAAAGCCTTGTCCGCGTGGACGGCTCAAAAAACAGCGTCGCCAATTGCTTATATTTGCAAATCTCCTGATATTTTTCCGGATTTTGATAAATATCCTCCGCCGTGGCAATCAATTTGTCAATTTCCTGTACGCTTAAATCCGTAATATCAATCAAATGACGCGGCATCATTTTATTTTCCCTTTCAGAATTTATAAATTTAAAATATAAATTTAAA
>CAJOQY010000330.1 GCA_905236835.1 uncultured Oscillibacter sp.
CCGCCGCCGAATATGGCATGGAATATCTGGAGCCGCTGGAACGGGATGAACCGGACGGGCAAGATTCTTCCGGACAAAACAGCCGTTCCCGCCGCGGGCGCAAAAATAGAAAACGCCGGACGCCCGCCGAACAAATCCCGCTGACCGCCAAAATGGTCGCCATCGCCGTACTCGCGGGCGTGATAACGGCGATTTTGCTGACATCGCTGGTATTGTTGCGCATTGGGCGTTTTCCCGTGGAATCAGGGGCGAAGGAACCGTTTGTGGAATACGCGCCGGAAAACGAAAACACAGGCGGATAAAGATTTGATAAAAATTTATAAAATTTATAAAAATTTTCCCCGGCGTTCCGCGCCGGGGATTTTTCTGATTTTTTCCTGATTTTTTTCTGAATCAAGCGGCGGATCACGGCAAAATATTTACTTTCCGTGATTTCGCACAAAATTTTGACGATAAATTTGGCGTTCTGACCGTCACAATCGCTTGCGAAACGGAGCGGAATTTTTTATAATGATAAAATCATGAAGCGTGAAAATATCAATCCGGACGGAATGGCGGTTCGGAGAAAATTCAATCGGTCTGGGAGGATAAAATTTGATTATGAAAACGGATATTCTGACAGTAGGGGAAGTTCTGGTGGATCTGACGCAGACGGGCGTGGACGAACGCGGGATCAGATTATTAGCGGCCAATCCGGGCGGCGCGCCGGCCAACGCGGCTGTGGCGGCGGCGCGTCTGGGCGCGAGCGCCGGTTTCGCCGGATGCGTCGGCGCGGACTCGTTCGGGGAAGAATTGATCCGGACATTGCGTGACAATCAGGTGGACGTGTCCGCCGTGGCGACGGATAAAACCGTCCCCACAACGCTGGCGATTGTGACGGTCAATGAGACCGGCGAGCGCAGTTTTACGTTTTATCGCGGACCGGGGGCGGATTTGCGCTTATCAAGAGATCAAATCCCGGATGAGATGTTATACGGCGCGAAAATCGTGCATTTCGGAAGCGTGAGTTTGACCGGCGAACCGGCGCGGACGGCGACTCTGTCGGCGGCGAAAGACGCCAAGGAACACGGGGCGTTGGTTACTTACGATCCGAATTACAGACCGGCGTTATGGCCCGCCGGCGAGGACGCTGAAGGCTGGATGCGCAAGCCGTTGCCGCTCGTCGACGTGTTAAAAATCAGCGACGAGGAAATGGAATTATTATCCGGCAAGAATACGCCGGGGGCGGCGGCGGAAGCGCTGGCGGCGCTGGGAATAAAATTAATATTAATCACGCTGGGCGACGCGGGCGTTTATTATCATTTTGGGGATATAAGCGGGACCGTTCCCGGCTATCAGGTGAAAGTCGCGGACACGAACGGCGCGGGCGATACGTTCTTTGGAGCCGTGCTGCGCTGCTTATCCATCCGGAAAGGATTGTTAGAAAATCTCGGACAGGAAGAACTGGAAAATATATTAAAATTCGCCAATAAAGCGGCGTCTCTGACGGTCAGCCGTCCGGGGGCCATTCCCGCCATGCCGTATCTGGCGGAAGTCGAAAAAGAAATCCCCGCGCCGGAGAAAATTTAAATTGAAATATAAAATTTTTCAGGAGGATGGGCTATGGCTTTGATAGCGAATCGGATCCCCCAACGGGCGCAGTTCGCGCCGTCGCCGGAAGAGGCGGTATTCATGGAGCGCCTGAACGCGCGTTATGACGAATTGCGCTGGCTGTATATGGAATTATACGGCAACGCCGCCGCGTTTGATTATTTCCGCGAAATGTTATGGAAATCTTATCAGGAGCGCAACGCGGAATTACGCATGATTGACGAGGCGCGCGTGGCGCACCCGGACTGGTATCGGGATCAAAGCACGCTGGGGACGCTGATGTATGTCCAGTGCTTCGGCAAGAATTTAAAAGGCGTCATGGAGCATTTGGATTATCTGGAAGAAAGCGGCGTGAATTATCTGCACTTGATGCCGTTATTGCAGAGCCCGAAAGGCAGATCCGATGGCGGTTACGCGGTGTCTGACTTCCGGAAAGTCGAGCCGGAACTGGGGACGATGGAAGAACTGGCGGAATTAAACGCGCAATGCCATAAACGCGGCATGGCGGTTTGTCTGGATTTCGTCATGAA
>CAJOQY010000331.1 GCA_905236835.1 uncultured Oscillibacter sp.
CATCACCTCGGAAGTGGAAAGCGTGATAGCGAGAACGATGATTGAACTGCAAATCATGAATCAGCCGGATTTGAATGAAAAATAAAAATTAAATTTTTATAATTAAAATATTTTTATAATTAAAATCAAAAATTTTAAATAAAAAATCTCAACGGAAGGGAATTTTTCTCATGAGAAAAGATTTAGGCGAACAGCCCGCCGTGTATCCGATGCCGGTATTAATGGTAGCGGCTTTTGACGAAAACGGCAAAGTCAATGTCATGAACGCGGCGTGGGGCATGATCTGCGATACGGACAAAATCGCGCTGTTTATCGACGAGGATCACAAGACCACGAAAAACATCCGCGCGGTCAAGGCGTTTACCGTCAGTATCGCGGACCGGGATCATATGGCTGAGGCGGATTTCTTCGGCATCGCCACCGGCAATAAAATGGCTGACAAGTTCGAGCGGACGGGTTTTCACGCGGTCAAGAGCGGCTATGTCAACGCGCCTGTGATTGAGGAATTCCCCGTGGCGATGGAGTGCGAACTGGCGGAAATCGTGGAAACGGAGAATCTTCACGCGGTAGTCGGAAAGATTGTCAACGTCAGCGCGGATGAAAAAGTCCTCTCGGAAAACGGGAAAATTGACCCGGCGAAACTGAACGCCTTGATTTTTGATCAATTCCAATCCGGATATTATATCAGCGGCGAAAAAGTCGGGCGGGCGTGGAACGCCGGAAAAGATTTCATGAAAAAATAAAAATATATAAAAATATAATTATAAAATATAAAAAAACGCTGTCCGGGAATGGATTGTTTTTCCAGTTTCCGGACGGCGTTTTTTTGGCGCGGCGCGGGCGAATCAGGGCAATTCCGCGTTTATTCGCCACTCGCCGCGATGAGATACGCCGGATTTTCCGACAGCATCATATGCCGCGGATTGTTTTGATTTGCCGGGTTTGGCGGGATTTCGCGCGCGCGGCTGATATGAATCTGTGTGATATTGGTTTTCAAGCCCGATTCTTCCAGCAAATTGACGCTTTCGGAAAGCGTCTCCAGCGTGACCGCGCTGACAAGGATTTTGACGGACGGTTTGACCGGCAAAATATGATTAATAATATATCGCAAGATGGATTCAAGTTTTCCGCCGCTTCCGCCGATAAACGCCGCGTCCGGGGCGGGTAATGATCGCAGCGCCTCCGGCGCCTCGCCGGATATGAGATTTAAATTCCACGCGTGAAATTTTTCACGGTTTTTTAAAATACAATCACACGCCTCCGGACGCCGTTCAATCGCGTACACCCGCCGCGCGGACATCGACAGCATGATACTGACGCTTCCCGTCCCCGCGCCTATATCCCAGATTATATCTCTCGGCGCGACGGACAGTTGACTGACAATCGCGGCGCGGACTTCCCGCTTTGTGATCGGAATCCTGATCCCGTCCGAAACGCGGATAAAATCATCATCCGGAATCCCGGAGAGCCTCACCGGCTCCGGCGCGGCTTCCGCCAGCATGACGCTTAAATCCGCGAATTTCATGCCCGCCGCTTCCCGCGCCGTTAAATATAATATTTTCTCGCGCGAATCCCCAAGATTTTCCCCGATGATAATTTTTAAATCATCCAATCCGGCTTTGACAAGTTCCCGGCATAACATATCCGGCGTATTGCGTGAATCCGTCAGAAAAAACGCGGGGCGGCCTCGCGATACGGCCTGAATCACATCGCATTCCACGCCGTGCGCGCTGACAAGATTCCAATCCTGCCAAGACCGGCCCAGACGCGCCGCGAATATCTGCGCGCTTGAAATCCCGGGCGAGATTTTATAATTAATTTTTTCCCGGTCTAACAATTCCGCCAGTTTTCCCGCGCCGGAATGAAATCCCGTGTCCCCGCCGTAAATCAGGCATATATTTTCGCGTATATCCTGATTTTTTATATCCCGCCTGTTTTTGATATATAATTTTAAAATTTTTAATATCTCTTCCGGACGGACCGCCGCGCGCGTCTCCGCCGTGATTTTGATATTTTTTATATTTTTTATATCTTCCAGCGCGTTCAGCATACGCGCTGAGCCAAGAATCAAATCCGCGTCCGTCAGGGCGTCCAGCCCCTCCCGCGTGATATTTAATATTCCGCACCCAAGGCCAATTAATATCACAGACATGATTTTTTATCAATATTTAATTTATATCTAATTTCTCAATCGCCGCGCGGGCGTGGGAGATAAACAAATCCCGGATCGCGGGCAGTTCGCCCAAGCCTTCCAAAACGCAAATCACATCCAGCCCGGCGGATTCAAATTGGCTTTTCCAACTGTCCGGATCGTCCCCCGCCATATCGTTATTAGCGTGATCCCCGGCGACAATCATCAAAGGCCGCAATACCACGCGCCGATACCCGCCGGATTGTACGGC
>CAJOQY010000332.1 GCA_905236835.1 uncultured Oscillibacter sp.
AGCGCCGTCAAACCGCTACAGCCGGAAAACATCGCATGCATATCTGTGACATTGGAAGTATCCAGATTATGGATATTCTCAACTGATGTGAGATTGCTAAAGTTTAAAAACCAGTACGCTGTGGATTGAGGCGCGATTCTGTCCCGGAACGATACTGTTTTTACGCTCTCGCGCTGACTGTCCCAAGGGGCGGTTGAATGATAACTTTCATCATCGCTGTTCCAATTGACGGAATAGCCGTTTTGCGTATCCACGGCGTAAGCGGCGTTCAGCGTTTTGCCGGATTCGGGCGCGTCGCCGTACTGGAAAACCATTGTCCCGTCGTCGTACAAAAGCGCGTACACGTCATCCGTTATCGGCGCGGGCGTCGGCGTACTTGTGGGCGCGTCCGGATCGGTGAAATAACCCGGATTGTTCGCGCCGCCGTCGATACGGGCGTAACTCGCGTCCGTATGGGCGCTGTCGTATTTCGTATCCCATCCCCCGATTAACGCGAAACAGTTGTCGAACATGCCGCGACTGTCCGTGATATTCCCGGTCTGGAACGCGCCGGACGCGTAAATCGTTTTTAAATTCACGCAATTGTAGAACATATCCCGCGTATTCGTAACGGCGCCGGTATTCCAGCCGCGCAAATCCAGTTCCGTGAGATTCTCACAGCGGGAGAACATTTGATTCATATCCGTAACCGCGCTGACGTTTAAATTCTCAAGCCCGCGGACTTCCCTGAGATTGACGCAGTTATAAAACCAGAGCGCCGTCGATTTCGGGCGGACAGGTTCGGCGAATGTCACGCTTGTGATCTCGGCGCGGCGACGATACCAGCCCGCGTACTGTCCGCCGCCGTCTTCGTTCGCCGACGATACGGCGTAAGTCTCGATCAGGGTTTTCGCCGGATCGGGTTTGTCGCTCTCTTGGAAAATGAATTCGCCGTCGGCATAGAGAAGCGCGTAAAAGTCATGACGGACAAAAGGCCGCGTATTCAAAAAGCCCGCGCCCAAAAAATTCTCTCCCGCGTATCTCTCCCATTGATAATCCGTTTTATCCCGATTGATTTTCGTCGCGGCGTCGCGTATGAGATTGGAAATCTGGAACGGCGTCTGACCGGTTCCGCGTTCGCACATGAGCAGCGCGGCGGCGGCGGACACATGCGGCGCCGCCATCGACGTGCCGTCCATCTCATAGAAACCGCCGTCAAGATAGGCGCTTTTTATATCCACGCCCGGGGCCGCTATGTCTACGGCGTCGCCGTAATTGGAAATGCCGTAGCGTTTCAGACTTCTGTCCACCGCCGCGACCGTGACGCAATTTTCCATATGCGCCGGGCAATATTCGGCGGCGGGAATATTATAATTGCCGGCGGCTGTCACGACCGTGACGTTTTTGGACAACGCGTGTTGAATCGCGTTTTCCACGGTCTCGCTGTGCCTTCTCATCCCGACGCTGAGATTGATAATATGCGCGCCGTGATCCGCCGCGTAACGGATGCCCATACTGATGGCGAACGCGCTCCCGGCGGCGGCATAGTTTAACACGCGTATCGGCATGATTTTGATATTTTCCATGCCGGGCGTATTGTCTACAATCGTCCCGGCGACATGGGTTCCGTGTCCGTTCTCATCTTCCGGGGCGTTATCATATTCCACATAATCAAAGCCGGAAATCAGCCGGTTTTTCAAAAACGGGTGATCCAAATCCGCGCCGGAGTCCACCACCGCGACGATAATTTCATTCTGAATCCCGCGGCTTAACAGATTTTTCGCGTATTCGCCCGTTCCCGTCTCAGACACGCCCCACGAATACGGGGACGAAAACGCGGTTTCATCGGCGTTCAAAACGGCTTCTCCGTTCGATTCCGCGTTTTTCGACTTGTCAACGGCGCTGATTACGCTGTCCGGCTCCACATAGCGCACGCCGGGTTGCGATTTTAAATATTCTTCGCATTCTTTCGCCGTCTCCATATCGTTTTTCGTGCCGCTGAATTGCAAAACATAGAGATTGTCCGGTCCCTCAATGACCGTCACTTTGTCCTGATACGCGCTCAAATCCGGCAATTTGTCACAGGAAACCAGCAGACGCGCCAAAATATACGGATTGGAAATATCCCCGGACGCGCCCTCCCCGATGATTTCGCCGGAGTTTCCCAGTTTTTGTTTTAGCTTTTCCGTAAAATCCGCGTAAGCCGCCGCGTTATTCCCGTTCATGCGCAAAATTTCCGGCTTCGCCAAAAGCCCGTAATTTTCATCCGTCCACAAGATTTTAATATAATCCGTATCCGCCACATCCGACAGAGCGACTTTTATTTCCGCCGCCGCCGGATAATCCGCGCAATCTTTCATTTTGCCAGACTCCGCGAACAATACGGCGATTAAATTTCCCCGTATCCGTTCCCCGGACAGTTTCACGTCACACGAGAACGCGCCGCCGTCCGCGTCCTCACGATTTTCAATCCGGATTTCCCCG
>CAJOQY010000333.1 GCA_905236835.1 uncultured Oscillibacter sp.
GACTGGACCGGCATTCGCTATACGCAATTTGTCGGGCTTGCCAATTACGCCGTGATGTTCCGGGAAGTCAGTTTCTTATGGTCGCTGTTAATCACGGTTTTATTTGTCGTGTTTAACATGGTCTTGGTGAATCTCGTGGGCTTCGCGCTGGCGTTGTTATGCACAAGCAGATTGAAAGGCGTCGGATTCTTCCGCGCGGCGTATTTCCTGCCGAATCTGATCGGCGGAATCGTTCTCGGCTATGTCTGGCAGTTTGTATTTAATAACGTATTAGTCAAAATCACAGGCGCGTCGCTGCTGACGAATACGCCGACCGCGTTCGCCGCGATTATCGTTGTTTATATCTGGCAATACGCCGGTTATATCATGCTGATCTATGTCAACGGGCTTGTGACGGTCCCCGGCGACGTGATAGAGGCCGCCGCGATTGACGGCGCCAACGCGTTCACCACGCTGATCCGGATTAAAATTCCCATGATCGCCTCGACGATTACAATTTGCACGTTCCTGACGCTGACTTCCGCGTTTAAACAGTTCGATGTCAATATGGCGTTGACGAACGGCACGGGTTCCGTGCAGAATTTCATGGGAAATTATCTGACAAACGGCACGCAAATGCTGGCTTTGAATATTTATAACACGGCCATTTCCAAAAACAGTTACGCCCTCGGACAGGCGAAAGCCGTTTTATTTTTCGTGATTCTCGCCTGCGTGTCTCTGGTGCAGGTGCGTATCTCCAACAGTAAGGAGGTCGAACTGTAATGAAAACGAAATTAAAACCCGGTACGTTCGCCGCGATTATGATCATCGCCGTTGTTGTCGCGATTTATACGTTAATGCCGTTTTTCTTGGTCTGTATCAACGTGTTTAAAAACGCCAACGGCATTGTGGCCGATCCCGTCGGCTTCGCGGGCATGAGCGTTTCCCAGATGGCGGCGAATTTTAAAAACGTCGTGAACAATTCCAATTTCAGTTTCTGGTACGCGTTCGGCACGTCCGCCGTCGTGACGATTATTTCTTTGATTTTACTCGCCCTTTTCGGCGGTATGGCGGCATGGGTGATTTGCCGGAATAAAACCAAATGGTCATCGGCCATTTATATGATCTTTATCGCGTCTATGATTATCCCCTTTCAGGTCGTCATGCTGCCGTTGATCTCGACGTTCCGGGACGTGGGAAATTTTGTCGGCCTGTCCATGCTGCAATCCATTCCGGGAATCGTATTCGCCTATTGCGGTTTCGGCGGGGCCATGACGGTATTTATTCTCACCGGCATGGTCAAGACAATCCCATATGATTTGGAAGAGGCGGCGTCGATTGACGGCTGTTCTTATGAGGGGATTTACTTCCGGATTATATTGCCCCTCCTGCGCCCGTCCGTCGTGACAGTGACGATTTTAAACGGTATGTGGATCTGGAATGATTATCTTCTGCCGTCGTTAATGCTCGGACAGAACGGACGCGTCAAAACGCTTCCCGTCGCCGTGCAGGCGTTTGTCGGTTCTTACGTCAAACAATGGGATTTGATTTTGACCGCCGCTTTGCTCGCCATGATTCCCATGATTATTATTTTCCTGATCGCGCAGAAACAGATCATGAGCGGCATGGTGGAAGGCGCCGTGAAATAATATAAATATTATTATATATTATTATATTTTATCATGAAAATATTTGACCCGGACGGGCCGTTGATGTCGGCGCTGAATACGCTCGCCGATCTGGTATTTTGCAATATTTTATTCTGTCTGTTCTCGTTGCCGCTGATTACCGCCGGCGCGGCGTTATGCGCTTTATATGACTGTACGCTGAGCGTTGTCGATCAGCGGGAAGAAAGTTTCATCGCGGCGCAATTCTGGAAAGCGTTCCGGCGGAATCTCAAGCCGGGTATTATATTATGGCTGATCACGCTCGCGTGTGTGATTATATTACGCCTGTATTCCGGGGCGGTCGGTACGCTGTCGGGGAATATTAAAAATATTTATCAAGTCACGTTTTTGATTTTATTATTTTTATTTTTCGCCGGATGGCAGTATATTTTCCCGTTACAGGCGCGAAACAGCCGCGAAAATCGCGATCAGGATATAAAATCCGTTTTGAAATCATCATGGCTGTTAAGCGCGGTCGCCCTGCCCCAGACGTTATGCTGTCTCGCGATTGATATTTTCGCCGCGTATCTTTCGTTTTTCATGAATCCCGCCGCGATTAATACCGCTGTATTTCTATGGGCGTTCGCGGGTTTCGGCGTCGTCGCGTATCTCAACAGCTTTTTGTTTCAAATCGCGTTCCGGAAACTTCCGGATTCCTGAACTCCTCCGGAATCCGCCAAGCATGGCCGCCAACAGCGGGATTAGTTATTAAAATAATAAAATAAATATCGCGATCCCCCCGTCTATGCCTGACGGGGGGATTTTATATCACGTTTCCAGCGCGGCGGCGCATTCTTTCAGTTTCGTGATGATTGGAATATGCTGTGGACAGGCGTTTTCACACTGACGGCAGGCGATACAGTCACTGGCCTTGCCGCCCGCGGCGACGGCGGCTTGATACGCGTCGACGGATTCCGCGATCTGTCCGCTTCCCAGACGCCGATTCATCGCGCTGAAAATTTCCGGGATGGGAATCTGTTTCGGACAGCCTTTTGTGCAGTAATGGCAAGTGGTGCATGGAATCGTATTCGAGTGTCCGAGTATGCGCTGCGCCTGATGGATTACGTTTTGTTCGTCGTCGGAAAGCGGACGGAAATCCCGCATGAAAGAGAGATTATCCCGGATTTGATCCAGATTGGACATCCCGGACAGAACGGTTAAAACGCCGTCCAGCGACGCCGCGAACCGGATCGCCCATGACGCCGGGGACGCCTCCGGATTCGCCTTTTGAAATAATTCTCTGACTTCTTTCGGCGGATTGGCCAGATTCCCGCCTTTGACCGGCTCCATAATGACGACGGGTTTCCCGTGTTTGCGGGCGATTTCATAATTGGCGCGGGACATGACCGCCGGATTTTCCCAGTCCGCGTAATTGATTTGAAGCTGTACGAATTCCGCCTCCGGGTGTTCCGTCAGGATTTGATCCAATAATTCCGGCCCGGAGTGGAAAGAAAATCCGTAATGCCGGATCAATCCCTTGCGCTTTTGTTCCTCCACGAACTCCCAGAGATGAAATTTTTCGTATTTTCGATAATTGCTGTCCATAAGGGAATGCAAAAGATAATAATCAAAATAGCCCGCGTTGGTGCGTTTCAGACTGGTTTGAAACTCGGCTTTCGCGGCCTTTTCCGTGGGTACCATCGCCGCGTAAAGTTTCGTCGCCAGCGTGAACGATTCGCGGGGGTAGCGGTCTACCAACGCCTTGCGCGTGGCTTCC
>CAJOQY010000334.1 GCA_905236835.1 uncultured Oscillibacter sp.
ATAATATTTTTTCTTGTCAGGATTCCAGACGATTTTCGGGTCTCTCTGATGTTCCTCATAATCATCGCGGGGGCCGAATAACGGCTTAGATAATTTTTGCAATTTGCCGTTTTCGTCCAATACCGCCGCGCAGGTGTAAGGCGTGCGAACCCAGTTTTCGTCCCGGTGGTTGCCGGTGTAATAAAAATATAACTTGCTGTCCACGGAAATCGCCGAGCCGGAATGCGTGCCTTTGTTGTCATATTCGCAATCCGGTTTGAGGCCGATCCCCTCATTTTGCCAGTGCATCAAATCCGGGCTTGTGACGTGATACCAGTATTTTAAACCGTGTACCGCGCCCCACGGACACCATTGATAGCACAGATGCCATTTGCCCTCATGCAGGGCGAAGCCGTTGGGATCGCTGGACAGTCCCGTCACCGGCTGAACGTGGTATTTCTGCCGGTATACGGATTTTTGAATCCGGTCATATAAATCCCGGATTTCATCGGCGCTTTTCAATTCCCGGTAGCGCTCCTCGCGTGTCCACTCTTTCATAATACGCTTTCCCCTTTCATTTTTACCGTGTCCGGATATTCGCGCGGTCAGGATCAGACGCGCGGGATCAGGCCCGCGTATTCGATCCGTTTTCGGATACCGGATATATTATAACATGATTTTATCATTTTGCAATCCGGGAATTAGTAATATTGGCCGAAGATGATAAAAATATCCCCAACGGCAAGGGAAAAGCCGGAGGGGATTTGAATTTTTATATTTTATTTTGTCACGAGAATTTTTTGTTCGCCATCCAATGTGAGTTTCGCGGTGTCGCCCTCATGGAGCGTACCGTCCAGCATACGTTCAGCGACGGCATCTTCCACTTTGTTTTGAATCGCCCGCCGCAGAGGACGCGCGCCGTATTTGGGATCAAATCCCTCTTTGGCGAGTTCGGCAATCGCGTCGTCACTGGCGTCCAGCGTGATTCCCATGGCCGCCATGCGGTCCGAGACATTTTTCAACATCCGCCGCGCGACTTCCCGAATATTTTCCTGTGTCAAAGGCCGGAATACGATAATATCATCGACGCGGTTTAAAAATTCAGGCCGGAATGTCCGTTTTAATTCGTCCAACACGGTTTCTTTTGTGCGCTGGAAATTACTTTCCGCGTCAAGATTGCCGTCATGATGGTCATGGGCGAAGCCTAATTTCGTTCCGGCGGCGGTCAGACTGCGCGCGCCGATGTTGCTTGTCATAATAATAATCGTATTCTTGAAATCCACCGTCCGGCCCTGTGAATCCGTCACACGCCCGTCATCAAGGATTTGTAATAATACATTCCAAACATCCTCATGGGCTTTTTCGATTTCGTCAAATAATATAACGGAATACGGGCGGCGGCGGACTTTTTCCGTTAATTGCCCGCCTTCCTCGTGTCCGACATATCCCGGCGGGGAGCCGATTAAACGCGATACGGTATGGCGTTCCATATATTCGGACATATCAATTCGGATCATAGCGCTTTCGTCGCCGAACATCGCCTCAGCCAGAGATTTGCATAATTCCGTTTTGCCGACGCCCGTCGGACCCAAGAATAAAAACGATCCCACAGGGCGTTTCGGGTCTTTCAATCCCACGCGGCCCCGGCGTATCGCCCGCGCCACGGCTTTGACGGCCTCATCCTGTCCGACGACGCGTTTGTGAAGCGTCTCTTCCATGCGTAATAATCTCTCACTCTCGTCTTCCGTCAAACGCTGTACGGGAATCCCGGTCCAGCTTGACACAACGGCGGCTATATCTTCCGCCGTGACAGGCCGGTGTCCGCCGCCGGATTTGCGGCGGTTTTCGCGTTCCGCCTCCGCCTGCTGTCTGTAATCGCGCTCTATATCGCGCAGTTTCGCGGCGGTCTCATAATCCTGAGCGGCAATCGCGGCGTCTTTGTCGCGCATTAAATTATTAATTTTCTCTTCCAGATTTTTCAATTCTTCCGATGGCTCATCCGCTTCCATGCGGACCCGTGACGCGGCTTCGTCCATTAAATCAATCGCCTTATCCGGCAGAAATCTATCATTGATATAGCGCGCGGATAAATGCACAGCCGCTTCAAGAGCCTCATCCGTGATTTTTAATTTATGATGATCCTCGTATCTCTCGCGCAAGCCTTTTAAGATTTCCAGATTGGCGTCCAAATCCGGCTCGTTGACTTGTACGGGCTGGAAACGGCGTTCAAGAGCGGCGTCTTTTTCGATATAACGCCGGTATTCATTCAGCGTCGTCGCGCCGATTACGCGTATTTCACCGCGTCCAAGCGCGGGTTTGATAATATTCGCCGCGTCCACCGCGCCCTCGGCTGATCCCGCGCCGACAATCGTGTGAAGTTCGTCGATAAATAAAATCACGTCACCGGATTTTTTCACTTCCGCCAGCATTTTTTTAATTCTTTCCTCAAATTCGCCGCGATATTTCGTCCCGGCTACCATGCCGGACAGGTCCATGGACAATATGCGTTTGTCTAACAATTCATCCGGCACGTCGCCCATGGCGATTTTGCGCGCCAGTCCCTCGGCGATGGCCGTTTTGCCGACGCCGGGTTCGCCGATTAAACACGGATTGTTTTTTGTCCGACGCGATAAAATCTGAATGACACGCTGAATCTCATTATCACGGCCAATCACGGGATCTAATTTATGATTTCTCGCGTCGGCTGTCAAATCACGGGTAAACTCGGCAAGCGTCTTGCCGGAAGCGCCGCCCCCGCCCATATGATTATTATTTTCGTCGCGCCGGTCACTGGAGCGAAACCGTCCGGCCTGCGCTCTTGGCGCGTTGTTCACTTTCTGCGTCAGACTGTTGCGCAATTTGCGAATATCGGCCCCGGCGGTTCGTAAAATCTGACAGGCCCGGTTATTGCCTTCCCGCAATAAGCCGTCAAGCAAATGTTCCGTGCCGATTTGCGGCGTGCCGCCGCGCGCGGCGTCCTCCCACGCGATTTGCAAGACCCGATTGGCGCGCGGGCTGAAATACTGCACGGGATTTGTGCCGGGATGTCCGGTCGGGAGCGCGCCGATTAAAATTTCCTCAATCATGTGACTGGTAAATCCGGCCTCTGTCAATACTTCATAGGCGATTCCGGAATCTTTGCGGATCAATCCCAATAAAATATGCTCTGTGCCGACATAAGCGTGGCCCAGTTCCGCCGCCGCTTCCTGTGACAATTCAATCACGCTTAAAGCGTCGCTTGTAAACTGCTGTTCATTCATCTGATTTAAAATTCCTTCCTGATTTTATTCTTGCGCCTCAAATTGACGGATTTCGTCTCTGATTTCGGCGGCGCGTTCAAAATTCTCGGCTTTGATCGCCTGTTTCATCTCATGGCGCAAGGCGTTGAGTTTCCGCGCTTTAGCGAACCGGTTTTCCGGCGCGCTTGTATTCGCGTTGATATTCGCGTCTGAACCGCCGGTTTCGCCGTCCGGCTTCGCGCTGTCCTGTTCCGGCGCGGACAACGCTGTCCCAAGAGCCGGAAAATCAGTAAAGAAATCGTCAAACGGATTGTCGAAAAATCCGCCCATCAAAGACGGCATCGGGCTGAAAAAGCTGTCCAGCCAGTTCCCGGCGTTCGCGTTGTCGCGGTTCATGCCGCGATTTCCGTTGGGAAGTCCGAAAAATCTGTTGTAATCATCAAAAAAGTTTTGGAATCCCCGTGCCATAGACTGTCTTTGCGCGTTGATTTTCCGTGTCAGACCCAGTTTCTCCGCGCATTCCGGGCATAAACTTTGTTCCTCGATTTTGCCATTGATATTGCTGTGGAAAAACACAGTCGCCTCATTCTTGCCACAATTTGAGCATTTCATAACAGATTGCCTCCTGTAAATTTTAAATTTAGTTTTAATTTTAATGTTTCATCCCGCGAATATTTATGAATATTATTATTTATAGTATACGCGCGCGGACAGAAAACTACACCTGTAAAATCAGGGCGTTTTTTAAAATATCCGCCCGCACGGTGTCCCGCGCGTCTTTCGGGACCGCGTTCAACGCCCTGTCATGAATCACGGCCAGCAACAGCCGCGCGGTATGTTCGTCTAATACGTCCGTATGCAATAAATTACTCAGCATGGCGCGCGCCGACGTGAAATCAATTTCCGCGCCGATACTGTTGATAACGTGCATCAATACCGTCTCGCGGTCCACATGAACCCGCGTGATTTTAATATATCCGTTGCCGCCCCGTCTGCTTTCGACGATATAACCGCGCTCCGGTGAAAACCGCGTGGACATGACGTAATTAATCTGACTCGGCACACAGTGAAACCGGTTTGCCAGATCGCCGCGCCGCACCTCCAAGACGCCGTTTTCGGCCTCGTCAAGAGATTCTTGTAAAAACGCGGCGATTAAATCCGAAATCCCCACGCGAACCGCCTCCTTTCT
The DNA here is from genome assembly GCA_905236835.1 of uncultured Oscillibacter sp. Taxonomy (GTDB): domain Bacteria; phylum Bacillota; class Clostridia; order Oscillospirales; family Oscillospiraceae; genus Oscillibacter. The sequence continues at coordinate 4,408 of CAJOQY010000334.1, forward strand.
GATATTTTGATTTTTATTTGACTTTGACTTTCTTTAACCTTTGTTCTGAAAGCAAGTATATCATAAAATTTCCCGTTGTCAAGAGAATATTTTGACTTTTTCTGACCAAATTTGTAAACAATCTGTAAACATACTCTGTCATTCACTTTAGGAAAAGTCCCCCCCTATCCTAATAATTGATAGGAATAGGACAGAGGGGAATTTTTAATGAAATCCAAGGGGGAAAATCAGAAAAGCGGATTTTGTTTTTAATTCACTGTCAGTTCCCCGTTTTGTATATCCACGGTCAAATCCGTACCCGGCTGAATATCCCCGGCGATGATTTTGCGGGAAATCAGCGTCTCAACGGTATGCTGTACATAACGCCGCAGGGGACGCGCGCCGTAAATCGGATCATAAGCGCGCTCGATGATTTCATATTTGGCCGCGTCCGTGAGATGGACTGTCAATTGCTGTCCGGACAGACGGTTGTTTAAATCATGGATCAACAGATCAATAATATGAGTGATATTCTCCCGCGTCAGGGGTTTATAGAATATAATCTCATCCAGACGGTTCAGAAATTCCGGACGGAAAGAGCGTTTTAATAATTCGCCGACCTGATTCCGGGCGTCCGGACGGATTTCCCCGTTTTCGTCAATGCCGTCTAATAAAAACTGACTGCCCAGATTGGATGTTAATATGATAATCGTATTTTTAAAATCCACCGTGCGGCCCTGACTGTCCGTGATTCTGCCGTCGTCCAAGACTTGCAGTAAAATATTAAACACGTCCGGATGGGCTTTTTCGATTTCGTCAAATAATACCACGGAATACGGCTTGCGGCGCACGGCTTCCGTCAACTGTCCGCCTTCTTCGTAGCCGACATATCCCGGAGGCGCGCCGATTAAACGCGATACGGAAAATTTTTCCATGTATTCGCTCATGTCAATGCGGACCAGATTTTTTTCGCTGTCAAATAACGCTTCGGCCAGCGTTTTAGCCAGTTCCGTTTTGCCCACGCCTGTGGGACCCAGAAATAAAAACGAACCAATCGGCTTATTGGGATCCGCGATTCCGGCGCGGCTTCTCAAAATCGCCTCGGATACCAGACGGACGGCTTCATCCTGTCCGATTACGCGTTTGTGTAAAATCTCTTCCAGACGCAGTAATTTTTCCCGTTCGCCCTCCATCAAACGGGATACCGGGATCCCCGTCCAGCGTTCAATAATGCGGGCGATTTCTTCTTCAGTGACTTTGTCGCGCAGAAGTGAACGCGCCTTGCTGTCGTGCGTCAGTTTTTCTTGTTGTTCCAGTTCTTTTTTCAAAGCGGGAATTTTGCCGTATTGCAATTCGGCGGCTTTATTCAAATCATATTCGCGCTGAGCTTGTTCCAACCGCGCGTTGGCGGCTTCCAACTCCTGACGGAGTTTTTGAACTTTGCCAATCGCTTTCTTTTCGTTGTCCCATTGCGCTTTTTTCGCGGAAAATTCCTCCCGCATATCAGACAATTCGCGCTGTATTCGCGTCAGATGTTCGCCGGAAAGCGCGTCATCCTCTTTTTTCAAGGCCGCTTCCTCGATTTCATGCTGGATAATTTTTCTTTGAATAATATCTAATTCCGTTGGCATGGAATCTATTTCGGTTCTGATCATAGCGCAGGCTTCGTCCACTAAATCTATCGCCTTGTCCGGCAAAAATCGATCGGATATATATCTGTCGGACAGCGTGGCGGCGGCGATCAACGCCCCGTCCGTGATTTTTACGCCGTGATAGACTTCATAGCGTTCTTTTAAACCGCGCAGAATCGCGATTGCGTCCTCGACATTCGGTTCGTTGACCATGACCGGCTGAAATCTGCGTTCCAACGCGGCGTCTTTTTCGATATATTGCCGGTATTCGTCAAGCGTCGTCGCGCCGATGCAATGCAGTTCGCCGCGCGCCAGCATGGGTTTTAATAAATTTCCGGCGTCCATACTGCCTTCGGTTTTGCCCGCGCCGACAATCGTGTGTAATTCGTCGATAAATAATATAATTTTCCCGTCGCTTTTGCGGACTTCGTTCAAAACAGCTTTTAATCTTTCCTCAAATTCGCCCCGGTATTTCGCCCCGGCGATTAAACTGCCCATGTCCAGCGCGAAAATGGTCTTGTCTTTTAAACTGTTCGGCACGTCGCCTTTGACGATTCTCTGCGCCAGTCCCTCGGCGATGGCCGTCTTGCCAACGCCCGGCTCGCCGATTAATACCGGATTATTTTTGCTTTTGCGTGATAAAATGCGAATGACATTCCGGATTTCGTCATCACGCCCGATTACCGGATCTAAATTATTTTGGCGCGCCCGTTCGACAAGATCCGCCCCGTATTTTTTCAGCGCGGCGTAAGTCTCCTCCGGATTGTCGCTGGTCACGCGCTGGTTTCCCCGCACGGACGCCAGCGCTTTTAATACTTTTTCCCGGTTCAGATTGTAAATCCGGAATATTTCTTTTAATATATGATCCGGATATTCCAATAAGCCCAAGAATATATGTTCAACGGAGATATATTCGTCCCGCATGGACGCCGCCGCGTCTTCCGCGCCGTCCAACGCCTTGTCCACGTCCTGAGAAATATATACTTTCCCGGCCTCCCGGCCCGCGCCGTATACCTTTGGTAATTTATCAATTTCCGACTGTACGGAAGATTGAAAATTATCAACCGGCGTTCCCATGGCTGTTAATATCTGGGGGATCAGTCCTCCGGCGTCATCCAGTAACGCCTTTAAAATATGAACCTGTTCAATTTGCTGGTTTCCGTGTTCTCTCGCGATGTCCTGCGCGTTTTGTATCGCTGACAGGGATTTTTGCGTCAATTGATTCATATTCATTTTAAAAGCCTCCCTGAGTTTATTTTATATATTTAAGATTTAAATTTGACTTTGACTTTCTTTGACTTTTTATATTATTTAGTATAATTCATATATATGAACAATGTGTGAAAAAAATATGTCTAAATTGAAAATTTTCTCATTGCGGACCGGAACTGTCCGGCTTCTTTTTTATCCGTTTTTATTTGGTTTTGATTTGACAAATTCCCGCTTCATGATATAATGACAGAAAAATAAATAAATATTATACTATCATCATATATCATGATAATTATAATTCGCGCGGAAAGGAGTATATATGAAAAGAAAGGTGACGATTCAAGATATTGCGGATGAATTGGGCGTTTCCAGAAACACAGTTTCAAAGGCGCTGAATAATAACGGCGGACTCGCGGACGCCACCAGAGAGAGAATCCTGCGCAAAGCCGTCGAAATGGGTTATAAACACTTTTCTTATCTGAATACGCTTTCCAGTATTTCACCATCCGCCAATCACACGCGCGAAACGGAAAACCGGGAAATCTCACTGCTTGCCGCCGCGTTTCCGGATCATTCCCATTTCGCGTCCCTCATGCTGGACAGCTTTCAGCAGGAAATTTCCGAGTTGGGTTATACCATGAATACTCACCGCGTCAGCGTGAAAAATCTGAAGGCCCATACTCTTCCGGCGACGTTCCGCCGCGAACGTTCCGCCGCGCTGATCTGTATCGAACTGTTTGACAGGCCATACGCGGAAATGGTCTGTTCGCTGGGGCTTCCCGTCCTGTTTGTGGACGGCCCCGCCATGACGCGCGGCTGCCGATCCCTTCCGGCGGATCAGCTTTATATGGATAATTCCAGTGAAATCGGCGGATTTGTCAGCGCGATGATCCAAAAGGGCAAACATAGAATCGGCTTCGCGGGCAATTACGAACATTGCCAGTCATTTTTTGAACGCTATACGGCGTTCAGATGCGCCATGATGTTCGCCGGTATGCCGGTCCGGGAATCTGACTGTATCAAAAGCAACGAGAAAGAGGAAATTTCAAAGCGCGTACAGGCTATGGAAAGCCTGCCGGATGTGTTTCTCTGCGCCAATGATTTTGTCGCTATGCACCTGATACAGGCGATACGGGACACGGGAAAATCCGTCCCGGAAGACGTGTGGATCTGCGGATTTGACGATTCCCCCGAATCCAGATTGATTTTGCCGCCTTTGACGACAATTCATATTCATACGCAGATTATGGCGTTTTCAGCCGTGCATTTAATCATGTCACGCATTAAAGAGCCAAATTTGGATTACCGGATTATGCACACGCAGACGGATTTGATCGAACGGGAATCCACAGGCGGGAAACGGGAGGAAGTATCCGGATGAAAATTTTTTCTTATGACAGTCCGATCAGCCAGATTCTTTTAAAACTCGCGTGGAGCTGCTATTTAAATTTTCTATGGCTGATCTGTTCGCTTCCGGTTTTCACAATCGGCGCGGCCACTACCGCGCTGTATTCCGTGACGCTGAAAATCGCGGCGGAAAAAGAAAGCGGATTGACAAGTCAATTTTTCCGCTCGTTTCGTGAAAATTTTCGTCAGGCGACGTTTTTATGGCTGATTTTGTTGGCCGTCGGCGGATTTCTCGCCGGGGACGGATATATTTTATATCATTTATTTTATACATCGCAAGGGGCCGCCGCGATTTTCTGGACAATTATATCCGCGCTTGTCATCGCGGCCTCTGTCGCGTATGTGATTATTTTATTATATATATTTCCCCTGACCGCCAGCGTGTCCAATTCCAGTCTTGCCATGCTGAAAAATTCTTTTCTCATCGGGACGCATTATTTATTCTGCACAATTCTGACAGCCGGAATCCATTTTATGATGTTTTATATCACTGTCAGCGTATTCACCCCGGCGGCGATTTTCGGGGAGGGTCTTTGCGCTCTGGCAAGTTCTTATCTTTTATACGGCGTCATTCGCGCCTGTTCTTTCGATCCGAATGAAAGACAAGAAAACGATGAAATAATAAAATAATATCAAGATAAAATAATAAAATAATTCTAAAATCATAAATCATATCATGAGGACTCGCGATGAAACGTACTGAAATTCCCGCTGAAACACGGACGGAACGCGCTATTATACAAAACGCGTTCCGCCGCATGAACGCGGCGGAAAAACTGGATTATATCTGGACATATTATAAACCGCTTGTTATTTTTATAATTTTATTAATTTATATCATTTCTTACGCCGTATATCGGCGTATATCCAAAAAAGAGGCGGTATTATACGCCGCCTGCGTCAATATCGCGATTGGATCGGATACGGAAGATATATTATCCAATCAATTTATCAGTTTCACCGGAGGAAACAGCAAAAAAAGCCAAGTATATATTTATCATGATCTCTATCTGACGGACGACGCCGATCTTGCCAGTCATGAATACGCCTACGCTTCCCGGATGAAACTCTTGGCCGCCGCCAACGCGTCGCGGCTTGATATCGCCATTATGAATCGGGAAGGATATAATTTGCTCTCCGAAAGCGGTTATTTATTGGATTTATCCGAATGTCTCGAACAATACGCGCCGGAATTATTGGAAGATTTACAGCCGCTTCTTACGGATAATACCGTTATTTTAACGGACAACGCGCTGGAGTATCATCTTAATACAGCCGACGAATATCAGGCGGTCACGGAACGGCGGATAAACGGCATGGAAATTTCCCGCCTCCCTGTCTTTCAAAACGCCGGTTTTTCCGACGCCGTTTATTTAGGCGTTTTTCCAAACAGTCCGCGACTTGATTCCGTGATTCAATATATCGCGTATCTGACGGGAGAATCATGACAATCATCCCCCGGATGCGATTAAAAAATTTTACGCATATTATATAAATGATATAATTTATATAAAAATCCCCGCAAATCAACGCTTGACAGTATTTTCCGTCTGTGCTATCATAAGGGCCGCGAAAAGGGGCAATTGAATTTTATTATTTACAATATTTGCAATCGGCCCCATGATATTTTTTATTTTATTCACGCTTCACTAATTGAGGAGGACAGGCATCATGGCAATCAACAAGTATTATGATTCAGACTGTAATTTAGGCGTTTTGGACGGCAAAACCGTGGCGATTATCGGTTTCGGCTCACAGGGACACGCGCATTCGGAGAATCTGGCCGAAAGCGGCGTCAATGTGGTCGTGGGACTGCGGGAAGGCTCCGGACACTGGCAGAAGGCCGCCGATTTCGCCGCCACACATGATAATTTCAAAGTCATGAGCGTGGAAGACGCCGCCAAGGCGGGCGATATTATCATGATGCTGGCCCCGGACGAATTGCAGGGCGAAATTTACGCCAAAAGCGTCGCGCCGTATCTGACGGAGGGCAAAACGCTCGCTTTCGCGCATGGGTTTAATATTCATTTTAAAGTTATCCAGCCGCCGAAGAACGTCGATGTTATCATGATCGCGCCGAAAGGCCCCGGCCATATCGTCCGCCGGACGTATACGGAAGGGCAGGGCGTGCCGAGTCTGATCTGCGTGGAGCAGGATTATACGGGCAAGGCGAAGGAAACGGCGCTGGCTTACGCGTCCGGGATCGGCGCGGGCCGCGCGGGTATCTTGGAGACGACATTCAAAGAAGAGACGGAAACGGACTTGTTCGGCGAACAGGCGGTGTTATGCGGCGGCATTTGCGAGTTAATCACAGCCGGATTTGAGACGCTGGTCGAGGCCGGATACGCGCCGGAAATGGCGTATTTCGAGACCTGCCACGAAATGAAATTAATCGTCGATTTAATCAACGAGGGCGGACTGGCGAAAATGCGCTATTCGATCTCAAATACAGCCGAGTACGGCGATTATCGCACGGGCAAGCGTTTAATCACGGAAGAGACCCGGAAAGAGATGAAAAAAGTGCTGTCGGAGATTCAGGACGGCAGTTTCGCGTCCGAATTTTTGACTGAAATGAGCGACAAGGGCGGACGCCGCGTGAAATTCTTGGCCCGCCGCCGTATCGCCGCGAATCATCTGATTGAGAAAGTCGGCAAGGAATTACGCTCCATGATGTCTTGGCTGAAAAAATAATATATAAAAATATATTATAAAAAACGGGGGCGGGGCGATGTCCCGTCCCCTGTGCGGTATATGGAAAAAGGAGAAAATAAAATGCGCAGTGATAATGTCACGAAAGGCGCGGAACGCGCGCCGAACCGGAGTTTGTTTTACGCGTTAGGCTATACGGAGGAAGATTTGAAAAAGCCGTTGATCGCCGTCGTCAGCGCGTATAGTGAAATCGTGCCGGGGCATATGAATTTAGATAAACTGGCTGACGCGGTGAAAGCCGGGATTGAATCGGCGGGCGGCACGGCGTTTTTGGTCCCGGCGATTGGCGTCTGCGACGGTATCGCCATGGGGCATATGGGCATGAAATATTCATTGCCGAGCCGGGAATTGATCTGTGACAGCGTGGAAACGATGTTTTTAGGACATCAATTCGATGGAATGGTATTGATTCCCAATTGTGACAAAATCGTCCCCGGAATGGTGATGGCGGCGGTTCGGATGGATGTCCCGGCGATTGTATGCAGCGGCGGGCCGATGCTGGCGGGGACGTATGGCGGCGACGAGGTGAGTTTATCTAAAATGTTTGAGGCCGTCGGCGCGTATAAGGCCGGTTTGATCGACGATGAAAAATTAGAAGATTGCACGCAAAACTGCTGTCCGAGTTGCGGAAGCTGTTCCGGAATGTACACGGCGAATTCAATGAATTGCCTGTGCGAAGCGATCGGAATCGCGTTGCCGGGAAACGGGACTGTTCCGGCGGTGTATAGTAAAAGATTGCAATTAGGCCGTATGGCGGGCGCGGCGATTTTAAATCTCGTGAAAAATAATATCACGGCGCGGCAAATTATTAATTCACGCAGTATTAAAAACGCTTTAACTTGCGATATGGCGCTTGGCTGTTCGACCAATACGGTATTGCATTTATTGGCAATCGCGCATGAGGCCGGGATTCCGCTGGATTTGAAGATTTTCAATGAAATTTCAGCGAAAACGCCGAACTTATGCCACTTGGCCCCGGCGGGTCCGACGCATATGCCGGAGTTATATCACGCGGGAGGCATTCCGGCGGTGCAGAATGAATTGGCGAAGAAAAATTTGTTAGACTTGGATTGCCTGACTGTCACGGGAAAGACCGTCGGCGAAAATATCAAAGGCGCGGTGAATAAAAATCATAACGCGATTAGACCGATTGAGGATCCGTATAGTGAAACCGGCGGTTTGCAGATTTTATGGGGCAATCTCGCGCCGAATGGCTGTGTAGTGAAAAGAAGCGCGGTCGCGCCGGAAATGCAGAAGCATACCGGCCCGGCGCGGGTGTTTGACGGCGAAGAGGACGCGATCAGCGCGATTTACGCGGGAAATATCAAGCCCGGCGACGTGGTTGTAATTCGATACGAAGGACCGAAAGGCGGTCCGGGTATGCGTGAAATGTTAAATCCCACATCGGCGCTGGCCGGGATGAAATTAGACAAAACAGTCGCGTTAATCACGGACGGCAGATTCTCCGGGGCGAGCCGCGGCGCGTCGATCGGCCATGTCAGCCCGGAGGCGGCGTCAGGCGGCCCGATCCGGCTTGTACAGGAAGGCGATATGATTGCGATAGATATTCCCAACGCGTCTATAAATTTAATCGTGGATGAGGCGGAACTGGAAAAACGCGCGAAAAATTATAAACAGCCGGAGCCGAAAGTCACGTCCGGATGGCTGTCCCGTTACGCCCGCATGGTCGCCAGCGCCGATGAAGGAGCGGTTTTGCATTGATGATAACGACGGATATGATAGGCGGCGTCATGACGGACCCGAAAGAATTGCTTCGCAGACTGGATTCCCTTGTGGTGTTCCGGGATTTATCGCGCGATCCGGCGGTACGCGAATTGCGCCGCGCTCTGCGCGCGTGTGACGCGGCGGACGGCATGGACGGGTTTTTGTCCCATATTACGGCGTTTGAATCTATTTTATTTCTGGAGCGCGAGTGCGATTGGAGCCGTTATCTGTTCCGGCTGGTGATGGAGAGCGAAAATATCTGTATCCGCCAATGCGGATTTGGACCTTTGCCGCCGGTATTAAACAAAGCGCTGGACACGGAACTGGAATTTTTGCGGGATTTGTCACAATTGCGCCTTTATGAGATTAATTTACCGGAATCCCCCCCGGACTGGCTGATCGAATGGGATATATCCCCGGTTGATATTCCGGGCGAATATCATAGACGCATGGAGCGGGTTGGCGTGACGGGATACGGCATATTCGCGCGTTATCATGTATTCACCATGCAAAACGGGGGATTGATCCCTGTTTTGCATCCGGACCCGCAAAAATTGGATCAATTGCCCGGATACGAACGCGAACGCGGACAAATTATCGCCAATACGGAAGCGCTGTTATCCGGACAGGCCGCCGGAAATGTTTTATTATACGGCGACGCCGGGACAGGCAAATCCAGCACAGTGAAAGCGATTGTGAATGAATATTATCCGCGCGGTCTGCGTCTGGTGGAAGTCAAGAAAAATCAGCTTTATGAACTGCCCGGTTTAATGGACGAATTGGCCGAAAATCCGTTGAAATTTATTATATTTATCGACGATCTTAGTTTTACGGCGAATGATGATAATTTTTCGGCTTTAAAAGCGATTTTAGAGGGGAGCGCGGGCGGACGCGCCGGAAACGCTGTCGTATACGCCACCAGCAACCGGAGGCATTTGATCAAAGAAAATTTTTCCGACCGGGATGGCGATGATATACACGCCGCCGACACGCGTCAGGAACTGATGAGCCTCGCGGCGCGGTTCGGTCTGACCGTGACATTTTCCGTGCCGGACCGGGAAAAATATTTATTTATCATCCGGGAACTGGCCAAACAATATGATCTCACGATACCGGAACCGGCTTTATCCGTGCGGGCGGAGGCTTTCGCGATTCGCGCCGGGGGAAGAAGCGCGCGCGTGGCCAAGCAATTTATCGAGTTATGCAAGTCGGGCGTTTTGAATCATTAATGCCCGCGTAAAGGACAGGCGGCATGGCGGAAGAGCGAAAAAATAAAAATTATAATCTCATGATACAGGGGACCATGTCCGGCGTGGGGAAAAGCTGGCTGACGGCGGCCTTGTGCCGGATTTTATATCAAGACGGTTATCAAGCCGCGCCGTTTAAAAGTCAGAATATGGCGTTAAACAGCTTTATCACCCGTGACGGACTGGAAATGAGCCGCGCGCAGGCGGTACAGGCGGAAGCCGCCGGAATCACGCCGGATCCGCGCATGAATCCGGTATTATTAAAGCCTGTCGGCGATACGGGCAGTGAGGTAATTGTACTGGGAAAATCGCGCGGAATCATGAAAGCCGCGGAGTATTTTCAATACAGGAAAAATCTAATCCCGGAGATTTTAGACGCTTATAACAGCCTCGCGGCGGAATATGAATCTATCATGATAGAAGGCGCGGGCAGTCCGGTTGAAATGAATTTAAAACGGCATGATATAGTAAACATGGGACTCGCGGAACGGCTTGACGCGCCTGTGATTTTAGTCGGCGATATTGACCGGGGCGGGGTATTCGCGCAGTTATACGGGACTGTTGAATTATTCACGCCGTCGGAGCGAAAACGCGTAAAAGGTTTGATTGTCAATCAATTCCGGGGCGATCCGGATTTGTTCAAATCGGGCGTAAAGCAATTGGAAGATTTGACCGGGATTCCGGTCATGGGCGTGATACCGTATTTGAATCACGTCGAATTGGACGAAGAGGATTCCCTCGCGCCGATATTGCGGCGGGGGAATCCCTCAAAACATCCGGACAGCGAAAATAAAAATATCACGCGCGCGGACGGCGAAGAAATCAGCCAAAAAACAGATAGAATTAATATCGCGATTATTCGCTTGCCGCGTATCGCGAATTTTACGGATTTCGCGCCGCTGAATCAATGTCCCGCTGTTGATTTATATTATATTGATAAAATAACGGCGCTTGATAACCCGGATATGCTGATTTTGCCCGATACGGGAAATATGTTCTCTGATTGCGCATGGTTAAAAGAAAGCGGCTTTATGGACGCGATATTCCACGCGGCGGCGCGCGGCGTATTGATATTAGGCGTCGGCGGCGGATATGAAATCCTGACGCGTGAATTTGGATCGGAATCATTGCGCAAATATCCGGAAGATTTTCAGAATCTTTTCAATCATGATTTAAATTTAAATAATAATAATTTACAAGCCGGGAATCTTTTCGGGACCCGTCAGCGCGGATTGTTTGACAGCGCGGAAACTGTCACGCGTTTATTAAAATGGCTGTATCGTCGAAGAAAACCGGATAATATTGATAATATAAATATAAATATCAATATCAGCGCGGTACGGGACGCGGAAGCGTATCGGGAGACGCAATACAACGCGCTGGCGGACGCCGTCCGCGCGTCGCTGGATATGGACAGGATTTATGAAATCATCAGAAACGAAACAGGAACAATTTCAATTTGAAAATATAATCAATTCGGAAATCAAGTCAAACTCGCGGAATCCGGCGTCAATTGAACGGGCAAGCATGGAGATCATCACGCGGGAGTTATCTCAGCGCGGCGTGATATTTCATGATGAATTACAAGCGGCGGTTGTCAAACGGGTCATTCACGCCACAGCGGATTTTGATTTCGCGGAAAATATCAAGTTCACACCGGACGCGGCGAATCTCGCCGTCCGGATCATACGGAGCGGCGGGAGCGTCTGGATTACAGACACCCATATGGCTCTGGCCGGATTGAATCAGGCGTGTTTGCGGGATTTTAACGCGGAATCAATCTGCCTGATGGCGGATCCGGAAGTCCGTGAACGCGCGCGGCGGCTGAATCTGACCAGAGCGGCTGTCGCTGTTGATTACGCGTTGGAAAAATACGAAAAATATGACAAATACGCGCAATTCACGCAAGATACGCGAAGCGGGCAATCCAATATGATATTTGCCGTCGGTAACGCGCCGACCGCGTTATTGCGGCTGTCAGAGCGGATTTCAAACGGTTTCCGTCCAGCGATAGTGATTGCCATGCCGGTTGGATTTGTCAACGTAATCGAAAGCAAGAAAAAAATCTGGCATATCTGCCGACGTTTCGAGATACCGGCCATTGTATCCGTTGGACGCAAAGGCGGAAGCGGCGCGGCTGTCGCCGTATGCAACGCGTTGATTTACGCCGCCGCCGGACTGTCCGATCCGGAAACGCGGAATTGAAAAATAAAATTCAGGAGATTTCCCTCCCAGAGCGTTTCCAAAGGGATATTTATATAATCTTTGGATTCGCTCATTTATAGTTTTTATATTTTTTTAAATTGGCTATTGACACGGTTTTGCGTTTGTGCCATACTAAAAATAAGCGTTTCAGACAAGTATTTACTTGGAAATCTTTGTAAAAAGTAAAATATTTCTAAAAGATAAGAAAATTCTCATGCAAAAATAAGGAGCGTGTGACGATGGTTAAAAATGTGGCGTTTGTTTATGATAATCAAAGCGTTTATGGCATTGAGGATCCCTTGAAGTATTCAGATTTTTGCTATGACGATGAGGCTCTGTATTTCAAAACAAGCCTTGAACAGATGGGCTATCATGTAACGCTGTTTCGCGGCGTCAAGAGCTTTTTTGACGCTTATCATAACG
>CAJOQY010000335.1 GCA_905236835.1 uncultured Oscillibacter sp.
ATGGAATCTGTCACGCCGCGCGGAATGACGATGGAAATTTTTATATAGATTTTATTTTTATTTTATCTTCCCGCCCGCGCGTTTTTCGGCGCGCCGTAAGCGTCTGTCAAATGTTCCCGTAGGGTATGACTGGAGCGGAACGGGAACAGGAAATGCGATTTTTCTTTCGCGCGGTCATGCGCCTGTCGGATATGCGCTTTGAGATTCTCATACCGGACAATGACTTGATTTTCTTCCGCGTACTGTTTGAGTTTCGCGATTAAATTCGCCGAGTAAATGACATCTAATGTAAATACGCCGAAAAAATAGCCGATCACGAACGAAAACGCCAGATTTTCCGACAGCCATTTCAACGCGTTCAAAATCCGCGCGTGAACGCCGAAATAATAGACCGCGCCGAGAATCGCCCAGAAGAAAGAAAATTTCGGGCAGATAATCCCCTGTATATTGCCCCATTCCTGACTGTAATCCCATAAGCGGATTTTCAGCCATTTCAGGGAAATCACGCCCGCGAGATACTCAATCAGCGTTAAATTCAACGCCATCAGGGCGAATAATATCAAATCTTTTTCGCCGGACAGTCCCGCGCCGTGACGATCCCCCCAGCTTGAGAATAAATATAACAGGCATAATCCGAAGCCGTATAACGGCACATACGGACCGACGCAGAATCCCGGATTGATCCATTTGCGTTCCGGATTGGCGGCGGATAAGAAACGCCGGTAAAATAATTCCAGTATCCAGCCGAATAAAGACCCGATAAAGAATAAATACGCGAGAATTAATAAAATATTCATGATGGAAAATCACTCTCCCCCGGTTTGATATTTAATTGATATTGATTGATATATTTTTACACGCCGGACAAATCAAAATCCGGCGTATAAATCTGACCGGCGGATTCGCGCTCCTGCGTATAGCCGTTTACAATCCCGCTGTTTCGCAGATACGCGAGCGCGGATTTGTATTCCGCGCCGGTGATTTCGCGCGCCAGTTTGCCCGCCGCGCCGGATTGCGGCGTATATTGCCGTAAGAGCGAGAATAATATATCGCCGGGTTTGAAATTCCGCGATACCCAGTCGATGACACGGCGGGTATTTTCCATTTCGCCCGGTAACATCAAATGGCGGATGATTACCCCGGAAAGCAGTTTGCCGTTTTTGATTTGATACGGCCCTGTCTGCCTGAACATTTCCAGAATCGCGGGCGCGGCGTATTGAAAATAATCCGGCGCGCCGGAATAATATTCAGCCGGTTCCGGCAGGGCGTATTTCAAATCCGGCAGATAAATATCAATATGCCCGTTTAAATTTTTTAATGTCTCCGTTTTTTCATACGCGCCGCTGTTCCAGACAATCGGGACAGGCCATGGATCGTCCCCCAGCGCCTCTAAAATCGCGGGCGCGAAATGCGACGGCGTGACCAGATCCAGACACGCCGCGCCTTGGTTGATTAAATCCCAAAATATTTCCCGCAGGCGTTCAATCGAAATCATTTTGCCGAAATTGTCATGTGATAAAATCCCGTTCTGACAAAACCGGCATCTTAGATTACATCCCGAGAAAAACACCGCGCCCGCGCCGGATTCGCCCGTCAGACACGGCTCCTCCCATTTGTGAATCATCGCTTTCCCAACAACCGGCAAATACGGCATTCCGCAAAATCCGCGATAATTGATATGATTGATATTATTATTATTTATATCATTATCCCGGACCGCGTGACAGTTCCGGGGACAAATCGCGCAAATCATGATTTAATGATTTTCCAGCGGGGCCATCGCGATATTAATTTCATCTTCACAGGAACGCATCGCTAAAATTGTTTTTTCCATCAGTTCCGGCAGGGGCCAGCCCAGACGCTCCGCGCCTGTACGGATCACGTCACGCGAACACCCGGCGGCGAATTTCTTGTCTTTGAATTTTTTATTTAAAGACTTGACTTCCATATCCCGCACGCTCTTGCTTGGACGCATTTTCGCCGCCGCGCCGATTAACCCTGTCAATTCGTCCGCCGCGAACAAGACTTTTTCCATCTCCGCCGTCGGCTCCACGTCCGAGCAAATCCCGTAACCGTGACTGCATACGGCGTGGACCAGTTCCGGGGACGCGTCAATCTCCGCCAATAATTCCGGCGCTTTCTGACAGTGTTGATCCGGCCAGCGTTCAAAATCTATATCATGTAATAATCCGGCTGTCGCCCAGAAATCGGCGTCCTCCTGAAAGCCCAATTCATTCGCGTACCAGCGCATAACGCCTTCCACCGTCAGCGCGTGCCGGATATGAAACGGCTCCTGATTGTATTTTTTTAATAATAACAACGCGCTTTCCCGGTCCGGACAGGTTTTCATAACATCATGCCTCCTGATTTTGATTCAATATTTATTATATATATATTTATTATGATAATATTATATTTTTTTCGGGGGTTCCGGTTCGGATTCCACCCGGCGCAGATAGTCATAATATGGCAGTAAGAAATCAAATCCGGATTGGATATGCCGGACAATCTCACGCGAATATAATTCCTCCGTCCACGGCTCCTCATGAATCAGCGCGAGACTTTTCGCCTGATACCATGGGGTTAATATTTCCGAAGGCGCTTTCGCTTTCGGACGTTTATAATATTCCGCTGAAAACGCGAATTCCGGATTTTGATGCAATCGCCGCGTGAGATTCTCCAATATCGCCGGGTCCCGATTGATTAAATTCCGCGTTTTCGCCATCACAACCGGCGACGGACGCCAGAAACCTAAACCATAATTCCAGCCGTCCGGCGTGACTTCAAACCAGTACGCCGGTTTTCCGGTCCAGTCCTCCGACGGCCTCTCTATCGTAAACCATAAATGATCTTTATACGGTCCGCGCCCGTATAAACGCCGCGCGTCCCGGTAAATCCGCGTCACGCGCCGGATCAGTCCCTCTTTCGGGCGCTTTTGACGCGTATATTCCAACATTTCATCCGCAAGATCCGTCATGGGCTGATAAAGATTTGATAAATATATCTCTTTCCGCGCCGCGAACCACGCTTTGTCATTGTTCAATCGAATCCCCCATAAAAATTCCACCGTTTCCCGCGTAAATCCGGCGAACACACGGCCCGCCCCCTTTCCGGCCTCCCATCGTTGACCGGTTTCATCATAGCATATTTTCCCGTTCCCCGCAAGCGATATTATCAGTCAATCAAATTGATACCGTTTTGTTACCAAATTGACGATAGAAAACACTTGCTTTTCCTGATAAAAAGGCATATAATA
>CAJOQY010000336.1 GCA_905236835.1 uncultured Oscillibacter sp.
ATCTGCCGGATGTCCATGTGGGCGACGCCGTGGAAATCTTCGGGCCGGAACAGCCGGTTGATCTTCCGGCGGCTATGCTGGACACAATTCCGTATGAACTCACCTGCGCCGTCAGCAAACGCGTCCCGCGCCTGTATCGGGAAAACGGCGTGATCGTTGAACGCAGTTTGCGCCTTCTTTAGATTTTATATATTTTTATATTTCTATCCATTATTTTCCGGTCATCATCCATCCATGACCGTATGATCATATTATTATTTAATTATATATTTTATATTTTATATTCTATTTTATCCAGTCTCCGCACGGACGCCGGAGTCCCGGCATAAAATATACCGGGGATGGAACCCGGAGGCAAAAGCGGAATCTGTTTATTTCGCGCGCCGGGTATAAATTCCGGACCCGTGTGGGAGACTGAAAGTGGCCCCGCTGAAGTCGGATACAGTGTCAATCAATCACGGCCTTATGATATAAATTTTGGCCTTTTCGCCGTATGATGGCGATTTTTCGCGGATTTTGATTCCCGCCCGGAACGCGCGGGACGGAAAATCCCGCGAACGAAAACACAATTCCGGGCGGCGGCGGTACTTCTTTCGGCGGAGTGTGAACATTGTGGATACGATTGTAAAACGCGGCGATATTTATTACGCCGACTTGTCTCCGGTGGTGGGGAGCGAACAGGGCGGCGTCCGTCCGGTTCTGATTATCCAGAACGATACCGGAAACCGTTACAGCCCTACTGTCATCGCGGCGGCGATTACGTCCCAGACCGGGAAAGCGCGCCTGCCTACTCATATTGATTTGCCTGTCAACGCCAATTCCGGCCTGAGCCGTAATTCGGTCATTTTGCTTGAACAGGTCCGGACGCTTGATAAAAAGCGCCTGCGGGAACGGATGGGCCATGTGGAAGATCACATGATGACGAAAGTGGACGCGGCTATCGCGGTCAGTTTCGGCCTTCCCCATGACCAGCTTGTATAATCCTGATAATCCCGTATTATTATTATTATTTTGACGCTAATTTGAACGCTTTGCGCATTTGTCCCGGCGGGAGGACGTTTTTCCCGCCGGGATGATTTATATATTATATACTTATATTATATACGGAGGCGGTTTTCATGAAATACGGCATTTATTACGCGTACTGGGCGAGAGAGTGGGGCGCGGATTACAAGCCCTATATTCAAAAAATGGCGAAATTGGGATTTGATATTCTGGAAATCTCCTGCGCCGGTCTGAACGATATGCCGGAGGATGAAATCAAAAATCTTAAAAAAACCGCCGATGATTACGGAATCATGATGACAGGCGGATACGGCCCCAAGGCGAATGAAAGCCTGTGTTCGGCGGATTCATCCATTGTCGCCAACGGTTTCGCGTTCTGGAAAGATACGTTCCGGGTATTGGAAAAACTTGGTATTACATCCGTCGGCGGCGGTTTATACGGCTATTGGCCCGCCGATTATTCCAAACCGGTGGACAAGTCCGGCGATCTGGCCCGTTCGATTGAAAATATGGCCAAATTGGGCGATATGGCCGCCGATTACGGCATTGATACGCTGGGCATGGAAGTTTTAAACCGGCATGAGGGATATTTAATCAATACCTGCAAAGAAGCCGTCGCGTATTGTAAAGCCGTGGACCGGAAAAACGTCAAGATTCATCTGGATACTTATCATATGTTATTGGAAGAGGACAGCCTTCCGGACGCGATTCGTCAGGCGGGCGCGCGGCTTGGACATTTCCATGTGGGTGAAAACAATCGCAAACTGCCCGGACAGGGGCATATTATCAACTGGAACGAACTCGGCGCCGCCCTGCGTGAAATCCATTATCATGGCAATGTCGTTATGGAGCCGTTTGTCATCCACGGCGGACAGGTGGGACAGGATATTCGTATCTGGCGCGATTTATTGGACGACGTGTCCGAGGAACGGCTGGACCGTGACGCGGCGGAATCCGTCAGATTCCTGCGCGGCGCGTTTGAACCGGCGTGATGATATTTTATAAATTTTATCATCCATATTAAAAATCTCCCGCCGCGTAAAATCGCGGCGGGACGCTTATTCTTCCATATCCTGTTCCATGACAATTTCTTCCGCGTCACGCTGGCCCTGAATCAGCCTGTCCGCGGCGGCTTTGGCGTCGTTCGCTTCCAAGAGATTCAACGCGTCCTCCGTCGCGTGAAACATGAGGAAATACAGATCTTTATAACTTTTCTTTTCCGACATAAAAACGCCTCCAGACAGAAAATCTCAGGATTTCAAATCCCGGCATTTTAAATTCCGATTTGAATCCCGGACCGGAGACAAAGACAGCGGCGTCGAGCGTAAAAACCCGACACCGCCGCGAAAATGCCGCGAAATCAACACGGAAATTATAATAACCCCTCTGATATTCCTCTAAAAACGCGGTTTCCATTGCATGGAAAGCCCAAAAAAGGGTATAATAATCCCGTGGCGCAGTTGCCGTGTCGAGTGCGATGACGCTCGCATGGGGCCGCAAGATACTCTGAATATCTTGCGGCCTGCCGCATTCATGTCTCCGCGTTTTTTATTATACTCTTATGAAATCATAATTGCAAGTCCTTTTTTACGCATAGAACCTCACCCCCCCTGTCCCCCCTCTCCTAAAAAGGAGAGGGGGGAACGCAATAGGGGGATTTCTTCACTCCGCGTTCCCCTTCCCCTAATTAGGGGAAGGGGACAGGGGATGAGGTTTACAATCTTCGCCAACAAAAATTTTACGCATATTTTATTTGCTTCGCGCGATCAGAACTTTTGTCATTTCAAGCGCGAACAGCCGCGCCGATAAAAACGCCTCTTCCGGCGCG
>CAJOQY010000337.1 GCA_905236835.1 uncultured Oscillibacter sp.
GGCGTCTGACGATCCCACGCCTACGCCCGCGTCTGACAATCCCACGCCCGCCGATTCGTCCGACGACGCTCCCACCGGCGGCTGTTATGTGGCCACGTCCGTTTACGGCTCCTATGACTGCCCGCAAGTGTGGACCCTGCGCCGCTATCGTGACGAGGTACTCGCTAAAACTTGGTATGGCCGTCTGTTCATCAAGGCTTATTACACGGTCAGCCCGACTGTGGTGAAATTCTTCGGTGATACGGAAGCGTTCCAGAACTTCTTCCGCGCCCGCTTGGATCCGTGGGTCGCCGATTTGCAGGCCAACGGCTTCGCCTCCACGCCTTATCGGGATATAGTCTGGTAATCAAGATAAAGGCGACAATAAACGGACGTTATAAATATAAACGCGGAGGGCTTGGCAGCATAAATTTTTCAAACGGAATCAAAGGGCTGTCTCAAAACGTGAGACAGCCCTTTTCTGTCAATGAGGAAACTCCGAAAAATTGCACAAATATTTAACCATTATTTTCTGTATATAGTATATTTAATATTTTTGGAATCACGAAATATAGATTATTTTTGTGAAAAACTACAAATCTGTTCATTTTTAGTAAATAAATTAGGGTATATCCAGCAGATTTGTGTCTTGACATAGCATATAAAATTATATAAATTAAATTAAATATGGACCACACGGATTGATAACCGCGTATGCCAATTATACGGAAAAATGAAATAGATTTTTTTCAAGAGATAAAATTGTCTTTTTCGTTCAATCGGAGCATTGGCGGGAAGTTTCGCGGGAACGTGTCGCTGACGTAAATAAGCGGGGAGAACTGAAGAAAAACGGGAAGAAAAAGGAGCGTAAAATGAGGAAATTTTGCAAGAGGAGTTTCAGCTTTCTGCTGGCGTTCTGTATAATATTCAGCTTAACGCCCGCCGAGGCATACGGAAACGCCGGAGCATACGCGGAAGGCGAATCGTATTTCGACTTTGACGCCGCTGATTACACTGTCCGGGAAGATGAAAAATCGTTGCGCGTCAAAATCAGGCGTTACGGTAAAGGCGGCGCCCCCGCGAATGTGGTCGTGAAAGTCGCCGATTTTCTGTCAACATACGGGGAAGATTACGAAATCCTGCTGGACGGCAAAGCGCTTTTCTTTCAAGAAGGCAAGACAATCAATCCGGCGGATTTTAAATTTGACAACGGTGAAAGCGAATCGGCGAACAGCGGGAACCAAACGCCGAAGATGAAAAGCGTGGAGCCGGTATCCGGCGCGGAAGTCGTAACTGAAGCCATGGCGGAGCCTATGCCGGAACCTCCGGAAAACGCGTTCAAAAACGCGAATGAAATGATAAGCGAAGGGGTTCTATTATCAAAGCGCTTTAACAGCGGCGGAGATTTCCAGACAAATGAGAATGAATCGGAAATCATGGCGGAGCCTGTGCCTGAAGCCCCGGAGAACGCGCCGGACATAGGTGAAGTCATGGCGGAGCCTGTACCCGAAGCCGGGAAAGAGAAATCAAAAGAGAATTTAAATGCCAAGTCGAAAGACGAAACAAGCGACGCGGCGGCGTTGCAATCTGATTCCCCGGTGAAGCGATCCAGATCGGCCTCGCCGTTAAGAGATATGCAGGCGGCCTATCTCCAACTGCCGAAAACGGCGGACGCGGAATTGATGGAAGAAAACGCGCCGACTTTATTCGAGAATATGCACGAGTTTTTTGAAAACGCGCAAGGCGCGACAGGTATCATATATTTTGGCCCGGACGTGCGGGAACGCGTTTTGACGGTCCGTCCGATTGATAATGACAAGTCTGACGGTTCCCGGATGTTTCTGCTTGGTCTACTGGGGACGGATACGCCGGAGACGACGATAGCGCCCAACGCGACGGCATATGTCGCAATTGAGGATGATGACGATTACGAACCGGCTATGTTTTCCATCGCCGACAGTGAAATTATTTTGACGCGGGATCAGCCGAGCGCGGAAATCACAATCACACGGACGGGCGGCGTCCAATATTTCGGAACGGCGTATGTCTCCACAGTGACGGATACGGCGAAAATCAGCGCTTATACGGCGATGAATAAAAAAACCGTGGGATTTATCCCCGGACAGACTGAGGCGCAAGTGACCGTTACGGCTTTGGATTTTACACAGGACGGCAAATTCGGCGTCCGTCTGGAAGCCGGGGAACTGGATACGGTAGATAATCATTATATTGAAATAAAGATTTTAGCGGAAGAACAGGCGGCGGAATTACAAGGCGACAGCGCGTCCGATCCGCTGGGGCTTGGATTAGGATTTTCGTATGAACCGGCGACGCCGGAAGAAGCGGAAGCGTATTATAAAATTATGGCGGCGAACGCGGACAGCGCGGGCGCGTTGGAAATCGACGAAAAGGGACAATCGGAAAACGCGCCGGATATTTTAGAAAATAATAAAACGCCGGATATTTTAAAAGACATTGAAGAAACGGAAAACGCGGAATTGCAAAGCGATTCCAGCATGAATCTTCCGGTCAATGTTTCCGCGTTTACAACGGTAAGCGTATCGGCGGGTTATGGGAATATTGCCTATATCCGTTTTATTCCGTCCGTGAGCGGGACTTATCTATTTGAATCTACCAATACTTCCGGCGATCCGTATGGCATTCTCTATGCCGCTGATAAAACTTCGACGCTGACTTATAACGACGACGGCGCGGGGAATCGTAATTTCCGATTGAGTTATGATTTGACCGCGAACACGGTTTACTATCTCGCCGCCAGATGGTATAATAATAGTAGTAATTACGGATATATTAATATAAAAGCCACGCTTTCTTCCATGCGGGAAACGGTTTTAAAGCAGCCGGGAGCCGGATCGTCCGTAACGGGTTATGAATCCATTTCAACGGGCGGACAAATCGAATATTTAAAATTTACGCCGTCCCAAACCGGCAAATATATATTTGAATCGACGAATACTTCAGGCGATCCGTATGGCTATTTATATA
>CAJOQY010000338.1 GCA_905236835.1 uncultured Oscillibacter sp.
CCAGCGGATCGAATACCAGCCCTGCCATTCGCCGTAAATAATAATATTCTCCCCGTTTGGCATATTGGCGATCACGCGCGAACTGGAATCCGGGCGGTCGCGTAAATTCAACGTCCCGTAATTGACGCGGATGATCCCCCGCGACGGATCGACGGGATAAATAAAAGGCAGATCAAAATAATCCGTCAAAGCCCGCGCGAGCGCTTCGGCAATCGCCGGGCGATTGTTTTCTATCCAGACGGCGTCCTGATAATTATCATGATAGCCGATTTCCACCAGAACCGCCGGCGCGCGCGGCTGACGGACTTCCCCCAAAGTCGTAATCGCTCTGGTATTGACCAGTTGAGGCAGTGGATATATAACGCGCAATTGTTCGACGATCAATTCCGCGCCGCGCTGTCCGTTCCGGCTGCCGGGATAGTAAAACGCGATGATGCCGCGATTTTGTCCGGCGGATTCCGGCGGGGACGCGTTGGAATGCAGGGCAAGATAAAAATCATAATTTCCCGCGTTGCCGAGGCGGATCGCGTCGGCGGCGGTCCCGTCGGGATCGTTGCGCCGGTACGCGATCGTATTGGCTGTAAGATACGGTTCGAGCGCGTCGGCCAGTAAATTCATGCTGGATTCTTCCGTGTAATTTCCCGTGACATACGGATTCCAGTCCTGCGTGGACGGGCTGAGAAAGATAACGGGCATAATATTCATTCCCCCCGGATTTTTTTATTTTTATATTTTATTTATTTTATATTATGCCGCCGGGAATTTTCCTGACACAGCGCGGCGCGGATTTCCCATAAAATGGAAAAATATAAAAAGATATAAAAAAACAGGCCGGAATTTTCGCGGGATTGGATAGTTTTGCTTGACAGAAACGCCGGAAACGATTAAACTGAAAAGAGGCGTTTCGCGGGGGACGCAGGGGAATCCGCCGCGGGGCGCCGAACGCGTATCAATCGTATCAAACATCAAACAGCGATACCGGATTTTGATTCTTGATTCTTGATTCAAATTCAATTCTTGATTCAATCGCAAGGAGGAATGCCATATCACATTGCCATGGTATATTGCCGGTTTGATAGGCGCGGCCATCGGACTGGTAATCGGCGGCGTGATTTTCTTCCTGTTCGGTATTCGCTTCCGGGATTCAAAAGTAGGAGAAACCATTGGGGAAGCGGAAGAACGCGCACGGACTATCGAGAACGATGCCCACAAACGCGCGGAAGCGAAAACGCGCGAGGCCCTGTTGGAAGCCAACGAACAGATTTTGAAAGACCGCGGCGAATACGAAAAGGAAGTCAAAGAACGCAGAGCCGATTTACAGAGACAGGAAAACCGCTTGCAGCAAAAAGAAGATAATATTGACCGGAAATTAGAGGGAATCGAACGCAAGGAAGAGGCGCTGGCGCAAAAACACGCCGCCATTGACAAACAATATGAGGAAGTCCAGCGGATCAAGCAAAGCCAGACGGAACTGCTGGAACGCATTTCGGGATTTACCCCGGAACAGGCGAAAGAATATTTAATCAAACAGGTGGAATCCGAAGTGATTCACGAGACCGCGATGAAAATAAAAGAAGTGGAATCGCGGATGAAAGAGGAAAGCGAGGCGCGCGCGCGGGAAGTCGTCGCGCAGGCGATCCAAAGATGCGCGTCCGATCAGGTGGCCGAAATGACCGTCAGTGTGGTCCCCCTGCCCAATGACGAGATGAAAGGCCGTATCATCGGACGCGAGGGAAGAAACATCAGGTCGATAGAAACGCTCACGGGCGTGGATTTGATTATCGACGACACGCCGGAGGCGATCACGGTTTCCTGCTTTGAACCGGTGCGGCGGGAAATCGCCCGCGTGGCGCTGGAAAAATTAATCGCGGACGGCAGGATTCATCCGACGCATATCGAGGAAATGGTGGAAAAATCCCGCCGCGAAGTCGAGGCGACGATCAAGGCCGAGGGAGAACGCGCCGTTTTTGAATGCGGGATCAGAAATCTGCATCCGGAACTGGTCAGAATGCTCGGCAGACTGCATTATCGGACGAGTTACGGGCAGAATATTTTACAGCATTCCATAGAAGTCAGCCACATCGCGGGCATGATGGCCGCCGATCTGGGCGTGGATGTCCAGACCGCCCGCCGCGCCGGACTGCTCCATGATC
>CAJOQY010000339.1 GCA_905236835.1 uncultured Oscillibacter sp.
GTGGCATATGCTGTTAGCTGTCGGCGTGGGCAATATGAACACTTCGATTGGATTATTTGATAAAAACCGGACGCTTTGTTTCCTCGCGTCTTTGTGTACGGACAGCCGCAAAACAGCGGATCAAATCTGCGTGGATCTGATGAATTTGTTCGCGTTATATCAATACTCTTATCAAAGCGTGACAGGCGCGATTTTATGCAGCGTCGTCCCGCCGTTAAATTTTATGATGGAAAAGGCGCTGACGCGTCTTTTCGGCGTCGCGCCGATGATTGTCGGGCCGGGGATCAAAACCGGACTGCGTATCAATCTGCCGAATCAAACGCAAATGGGCGCGGATATAGTCGCCAACGCGGTCGCGGCGCTGGAAAAATTTCCGCCGCCCGTCATGACAATCGACATGGGGACGGCGACGACAATCGGCGTGATTACGGAAGGCCGGACGTATGAGGGCGGATTGTTATTGCCCGGCGTACAGGTATCTCTTGAGGCGTTAAGCCGCCGGGCCGCGCAGCTGCCGGATATATCGTTACAGCATCCGAAAGCGTTAATCGGCAAAAACACGGAAGAATGTATGCGTTCCGGCATTGTGTATGGCGCCGCCGGAATGCTGGACGGCATTATTGACCGTATGCGGGACGAATTTCCGGGTAAAACTTTATCCGTCGTCGCCACGGGCGGCGCCGCGCCCGTGATTGTGCGATACTGCCGCAACCGCGTTATATACGACAAGTTTCTTTTAATAAACGGCCTCTGGAATATCTATCAGCGCAACAAGCCCGATAGTTCCCGTTTATGATCATATTTTATTATAATAAAATATTATTATAAAAACGCGGTTTCAAGAATTTTGAATATCATGTCCCGCCATGTGACGCGCGCTATAGTTTGATTGGCCAATAACGGAATTTCGGTTAAGATTTCATCTCCGGAATATACGCGCAGAACGCCGATTTGATCGCCGATGGAAACCGGCGCCTCAATCTGTTCGGGGATTTCGGTTTCCATCCGGATATTGGCGGCGCGGGAGCGTTCTAATAATATCGCGTTCTGATTTTCCGGAACAGGCTGTATCAAATCCTGTTCGCCAAGACGGACCGGAATCAACGGCAGGGGCGTTTCCGGCTGGACGGATTGTAAAATATAATTCGCGAAGCCGTAATCCAATAAATTTCTGGCGTCCCGGAAACGGAGATCGGAAGTTTCGCCTTTTAAAATCACGGCGATGAGTTCCATGCCGTCCCGTTCCGCCGTGGCGCTGAGACAGAATCGCGCGGACGACGTGGAGCCGGTTTTCAGGCCCGTGACGCCGTTGTAATTGCGCAATAATTTATTTGTATTGACCAGTTCCGACGCGCCGTCCCGGAGGGTATCCATCCAGATTGTCGTAAAATTCCGGATCGCCGGATGATGATATATCAATTCCCGGCTCATAAGGGCAATATCATAAGCGGACGTGACGTGTCCCACGGCGGGCAGGCCGGTCGCGTTTTTAAATACCGTGTCATTCATGCCGAGTTCGGCGGCGCGCTGATTCATGAGATTGACAAACGCCGCTTCGCTTCCGGCCAGATGTTCCGCGAGCGCGACGGCGCAGTCGTTGGCCGATACGACGCAGACGGCTTTCAGCATTTCTTCCGCCGTCATGACTTCGTTTTCTTTCAGCCATATCTGACTGCCGCCCATGGAACTGGCGTGCCGGGACGTGACAATCTCCGTCTGATAAGATAAAGCGCCATTGTCAATCGCTTCCATAGTCAATAAAATCGTCATGATTTTCGTGACGCTGGCGGGTTCTCTGGGCGTATGCGCGTCTTTTTCGTATAAAATTTTACCGGTTTCTTTTTCCATTAAAACAACCGACGGCGCGTTGATCTCCGGTTCCGCCGCCCGCGCGGTAACGCATGGCGTTATCATCATCAAAATAAAAATCAAAACCGCCGTAATATATTTTATATATTTTATATTACCGGCGAATATTTTGTTCACGCGATTTCCCCCGCTTTCCCATGAATTTCCCGTGATGACTCGCGGGATTTTTCTCTATTGGAAAGTTTATGTCAATCGCCTGATTTTTATGCGTCCGTCAGGATGCCGGGGAAACGCCGAGAACGCGCGCTTTCGGGAATTGATTATCCCAAATCGCGGCGGTCCAGCGCCGCGAGACCCAGTCGCGCCGCCTGCGTGATAATCTGGCGGTCCCGCTCCGTTTGGGCGGCTTCCCATTTGCTTTTTAATTCCCGCAAAAATAATCCTCTGAGGGAATTTTCCCCGCTTCCGGCCCATAAATCCTCCCGAAGGCGCGTATAATCCCGCAGTTCCAGCGAATAAAATCGTTCCGCGAAGATTTCACGCAGGGCGGCGGTATCCACGCCGCCCGCCTCGGTTTCGCCGGTTAATAAGATTCTATATAAATCCTGACGCGTGTCCGGCGGCAGGACGGACGCGATGGCTTCCGCCGGATCGCGATCCGTGACATCAATCGCGAGAGATTCATAACGCCGCTTGGCAAACGGAATAAATTCCAATGACAGACCGCCGTTGTTGTTGAAAACGCCGGTATAAAAGCCTTTTTCGCCGGATTCGTCAAATCCCCGCCCCTCGGGACATCCCGGCCACGCGCACAGCGTCCGGCCAAAGCGCACAGGCTCCCCGCGCTGATGAATATGCCCCAACGCCAGATAATCCAGCCCGCTGAATGACACATCCTCCGGACTGACGGGATTATAACGGCTTTCGCCGCCGCGTAATTCCCCGTGCAGGAGGGCGATATGCCGCGTTTTTATTTTCGATCCGGGCGTCTCATCGCGCGGAACGGAAAAATTTTTTAACAGACCCCGCGTCTGTTCGGGACCGGTAAAGGCCGCGCCGTAAATCACGAGATTCCATTCCGGAATCGGGACGGCCGTCATGATATTTTTAGAAAAAATCGTCACGTTTTCCGGCCATGAATATGTACTCCATGGACTGCCCGGGCCATACCAGTCATGATTGCCGGGGGAAATAAAAACGCGCGCCCGCGTATGTTCCAATGCCCGCGCCAGTTCTTCCACGCTCTCTCGGTACGGCGGCGTATTATCAAACAAATCTCCCGCCAGCAGGACCAGCCGGATTTGATTTTCGCGGATATAATCCGCCATACGGAACGCCAGTTCCCGGCGTTCCTGTCGGCGTGACGCGGCCTGTCGGGCGTCCGGCGCGCTGAACGCGCTGTCAAGATGAAAATCCGCCGCGTGTAAAAATCTCAGCATGGCCGCGTTTCCCCCTGATTGATATATTTTATATTTATATTTATATCTATATTTAATATCTATATATTTATATCTATATATTTATATTTTTTATTATTTATTTTATATTAATTCCCGCCAGTTTTTGCACACGTCCGCCCAGCCGGAAAAATGACAGGCGCATTGTTCCAGTTCCGGGCAGGATAATTCCGCGGCGCTGTTCGCGCTTCCGGCGGCGGGATATATTGTCTCAAACCGTCTGAGAGATTCGTCCAGATAGACCGATACGCCATCCGGCAGGGCGAACGGACAGACGCTCCCCGCCTGATAACCCGTCGCGCTTTTGGTCTCGTCGCGGGGAAGCATTTTCGCTTTGACGCCGAATTTTGATTTGAATAATTTGTTATCTATTTTAGCGTCCCCGGCGGCGACAATGATAATCACGCCGTCGGGAACGCGCAGAGCCAGACTTTTCGCGATCCGCGCCGGTTCCACGTTCAGGGCCGACGCCGCCAGTTCCACCGTCGCCGAGGAAACCGGAAATTCCCGGATCCGGCTTTCCAGATTCCATTTCCGCAAATACGCTCTTACGTTTTCGATTTCTGTCGGCATTTCCGTTTCCCCGCTTTCAGGATTTATATTTTCATTCCCGCACGTCCACGCGTTCGACGGAGCGGCATAAACCGTCGCGGGCGTCAATGGTGAAGATCGCGCCCTGTAATTTGCACGGCCCGTCCGCCGTGACGTATTTCCCCGGAAGTCCGCCCAAAAAACTTTCAACAGATTGTTCCGGACGAATGCCCAGTACGGACTCAATCGGCCCCGTCATGCCAAGATCCGTGATATAGCCCGTGCCTTTCGGATATACTCTTTCGTCCGCCGTGGGTACGTGCGTATGCGTCCCCCAGAGGGCCGAGACACGCCCGTCCAGATAATACGCCATCGCCAGTTTTTCACTGGTGGCTTCCGCGTGGAAATCCACCAGCGTGATTTCCGCCGTATTTTTGGATAATAATAATTTATCCGCCGTCGTAAACGGGTCTGACGCTTTCCAGTCCAGCGCGCAGCGGCCAATTAAATTTATCACCCGGACGCGCGCGAAACCCAGATCAAAAATCTCACAGCCGTGTCCGGGGACGCGGGGCGAAAAATTCGCGGGGCGCAGTATCCATGGTTCCTCATCCAAAAGGGATTTGATTTGCTGTTTTCCGAACGCGTGATTGCCCAGTGTAATCACGTCCGCGCCCGCGTCGTAAATCCGCCGCGCCTGTGACGGCGTCAAACCGGTATTGGACGCGTTTTCCCCGTTGACCACCGTAAAAGAAACGCCTTTTAATTTGCGCAAAGTCCGGAGCGACTTTTCCAGCCAGATCAGGCCGGATTCCCCCACTATATCGCCGACCGCCAATATATGATATATATTATAATCTTTCATGATTTTATATTATAATTATAATTATTATTTATATTATATAATTTAATAATTTACACGTTGAATCTGAAATAAACCATGTCGCCGTCCTGTATAATATAATCTTTGCCCTCGCTTCGGAGCAGGCCTTTTTCTTTCGCGGCGGCGACCGTGCCGCAATTCAAAAAATCCTGATAGGCCAATACTTCCGCGCGGATAAATCCGCGCTGTATATCCGTATGGATTTTTCCGGCGGCGACCGGGGCTTTCGTGCCTTTCTGAATCGTCCCCGCCCGGCACTCGTCTTTCCCATA
>CAJOQY010000340.1 GCA_905236835.1 uncultured Oscillibacter sp.
AAGGAAGTATCCGCGTGACGGCGGGCCGCGATTTGATCCCGCCTGTATTGTCAAATCTCTCCGTTACGGACGTATCTGATAACGGTTATACGATTTCCGTCACGGCCACGGATAACGCGGGCGTCACCAGCGTGGTCATGCCGTCATGGGTCGGCGCGTATTCGTCTGATATAGAATGGCCGGAAGCGGATCAAGCCGGGGATCAATGGAGTTATACCGTCCAGCGGAACGGCGAAGCCGGGACTTGGCAGACCGAGATCCACGCCTATGACGCCGCCGGAAATCAGGCGCCTTTGCTTTCCGTCGTCCTGCGCCGCGTGATCTTAACTTTCCAGCCCGCCGGGGGAATCTGCGACACCGCGAGCCGCACGGCGTTTAATATCTATACGCTTACGGAATACTCCAACCGTCGGTATTTATCGACATACGGCGCCTTGCCCGTCCCCCGGCGTAACGGCTATATTTTCGACGGATGGTATACAGCCCCCAGCGGAGGAAATCCCGTCACGGCGGAAACCGCGCTGACAACCAATGCAAATCAAACCATTTACGCGCATTGGACGCAGTTGGAAACCGAAGCCCCGGTGATCTCTGATATTTCCGTGGATAATATCTCCACAAGCGGCTATCAGGTGACGATTACCGCCACGGACAATGTCGGCGTGGATCGGGTGCAAATGCCGTCGTGGGCCGGGGCGTATTCGTCTGATATAGAATGGCCGGACGCCCAACGCGTCGGAACGTCCGATCAATGGACTTATACCGTCCGGAGAAGCGGCGAAACCGGCACTTGGCACACGGAGATCTATGTCTACGACACCGCCGGAAACCGCGCGCCTTTGATTTCAATCTATCTGCGCCATGTGAGCGTGATATTCGATCCGGCGGGCGGAACCTGCGACACCGCCAATAAAACCGTTTTCGACGCGTTTTATTTAATCAATTATCAACAGCAAACGTATTTGTCCAAATACGGCGCTTTGCCTACGCCGGTCCGGGACGGCTACACGTTCAACGGCTGGTATACGGCCCCTGTCGGCGGCGAACTTGTCACGGCGAATTCGTTTGTCAGATCCGATATGAATCATACGATTTACGCGCACTGGAACGCGAAACCCGTGACGCCTGCCCCCACCACGAGACCCGCGACGCCCACGCCTACCAGACTTCCCAATACCACGCCTACCCCCACGCCCACGCGTTCCCCCGGCGCCACCAATACCCCCACGCCGCAACCGACAAGACCCAATACCACGCCGACGCCCCTCCCGACGGAGATTCCCGATGACGGTTCGCCCCGCATTATCGTCGGAAGCGCGTCAGTACGCCCCGGCGGTACGGTTGAAATCCCGATTTCCATGCGCAATAATCCCGGCGTGGCCTCCGTGCTTTTAAGATTAGAATACGATCAAAGCGCCCTGACACTGCGCAACATCGACGACGGCGGCATTTTGGGACAGTCCGAAAGCGCCGGGAATCGTAATTTAAGCGCCATGCCGTTTGTTTTATCATGGTCCAACGATACCGCGAACGAAAACCGGACCGGTAACGGCGCAATCGCGACGCTGACTTTCGCCGCCAGCGCCAACGCGTCCGGGGAATATCCCGTCCGGGTGTCTTATAACAACCAGCGCGACGAGATTTTCAACGTCGATATGCGGCCCGTTGAATTCGCCATTACAAACGGTTCTATCCGTATCGCCAATACGCAAGTCGGCGACGTGAATTCCGATGGATCCGTCACGGCGCTGGATCGCGTATCCCTCGCGCGCTATCTCGCCGGATGGCCGGGCTTTACCGCAGAGGAACTCGATTTGTCCGCCGCCGATGTCAACGCCGATTCCAATGTAACCGCGATGGATCGTATTATTTTAGCGCGGCATTTGGCGGGCTGGACCGGTTATGAATCCCTGCCCTATACCGCCCGCGCGAGTTTGCAAAATACACAGGATTTCGCGGTTTTACAGGATATGCGGGACCCGCCCGCGCTGATTTATCAGATCAAAAATGCTCACGACGGCGAATTTGATTATATCATCTCCGCGGAAAACGCGCCGGGACTGTCCGCGCTGGATATTGATATTACATGGCCGCGAGAATTTGAATTGATTTCCGTTCGGGACCACAATCTTTTCCGGGAAAAGTTTTACAATCCCAATCCGGACGCGGAATCCGATTCCATGCGCCTGAGCTGGGGCAGCGACACGGATCCGAATCCGAAAGCCGCCAACGGCGAACTTGTCACGCTGACTTTCCGCGCGCCGGAAAATTTCAATCCCGATAACTTGACAAACTCCATTCAAATCAAAACCGCCGCCGGGTTCGACGCCGATTTGAATCCCGTGACATTCGACAACCGCGCGGCCCGTGACAATACAAATACTATCAATCATCATCAAAATATTTCCGCCGGTCTGACAAAGACTGAATCCGGATACCGCGCCGAAATTACCTGTGAACAATCCGGCCTTTGGGCGATTTTCGCCGCGTATGACGCCAAGGGCGATTTGTCTGATTTTGATATTCAAAATAT
>CAJOQY010000341.1 GCA_905236835.1 uncultured Oscillibacter sp.
GCGCTGATTAAATTTTCACAGTTTTCAAACGCGTAATCGCCGATTTCTTTCACCGTATCCGGGATATAAATCCGCCGCAGATTTTTACAATTCTGGAACGCGCTGAAATCAATCGCCTTTAATCCTTTTGGGAGATCTATTTTTTCCAGCGACACACAGCCGGAAAACGCGTATTCCCGCAT
This sequence comes from uncultured Oscillibacter sp., assembly GCA_905236835.1. Taxonomy (GTDB): domain Bacteria; phylum Bacillota; class Clostridia; order Oscillospirales; family Oscillospiraceae; genus Oscillibacter. The sequence continues at coordinate 183 of CAJOQY010000341.1, forward strand.
GACCGTCACGCCAGCCGGGAACGCCGCTTCCCGCAGGTTCGTACAGCCCATGAATACCCCGTAATCAATCTCGCTGACGCCGTCCGGAATCGCGATATTTTTTAAATTTTCGCAGTTTTCAAACGCCCGGTTGCCGATTTTTTTCAGTCCCGTCGGAAACGTGATATTGCGTATGGATTTGCATCCCGAAAACGCGCGACATCCGATTTCGCGCAAACTTTCCGGAAGTTTGACAACCGTCAGACCAGTACAGCCGGAAAACGCGCCCATGGGCGTTTCTGAAAAGAAATCGCCGCTGATTTCCTGTATGCCTTCCGGAATCGTCACGCTCCGCAGGGCTTCATGATTCAAAAACGCGCCCGCGCCAATCACCCGAACATCCGCCGGAATCGTCACATTGCCGCCGGGACCTTTATATCCGGTCAATACCCCGTTTTCAATCACAAACTGATTTTCTGTTTTCTCCATTCTGTTTCCACTCCTCAGACGCATAAAAGCCATATCTTTTTCCAACAGTATACATCTTTTTCCGCAAAACACAACAGGTTTTTTGGAAATTCATGATATTCTTGCCGCCGCGCGGGCAGCCGAGACAATGCGCGCTGATAAAAATAAAACGAATAAACGTAAAATAGCACAAATAAAAGCGGCGTAAAAGCGAAAAATTTTCATTTTCGCATGATAAAAAACGCTTGCTCTTCACGCTTTAACGTGGTAAAATACGCGTCAACGCAAACATGCGTAAGAGAGGAGGCGATACCTGTGGCAGTTGGTAAGGCGAAAGCCATGGCGCTCTATGAGGCGATCCTGACGCTGAGGGACCTCGACGAGTGCCACCGCTTTTTCGAGGATTTATGTACGCCCAATGAACTGCGAAGCATGGAACAGCGTTATTATACGGCGGTTTGTTTGAGCGGCGGCATGGTATACTCGGAAGTATTGGCGAAAACCGGCGCGAGCAGCGCGACAATCAGCCGTGTACGGCGATCCATGCTGGACGGCGGCACGGGCGGCGTCATGCGGAATATTATCGAACGCGCGGGACATGCCGACCCCGTGAAGCAAGCATAATATATAATTTTATGATTGATTATATCGCGTAATATTATCCGCGCGGCGGAAAATTAAGATTATTTTAGGATTTTATTTGTATTATATTTGATAATAAGTGGCATGATTTGAGGAGAAAACAGGAGAAAATAAAATTATGAAACAGTTAATGCTGGGCAACGCGGCGGCGGCGCGTGGCCTTTATGAGGCGGGATGCGCGGTTGTGTCAAGCTATCCCGGCACGCCCAGTACGGAAATCACGGAGGAAGCCGCGAAATATGACGCGATTTACTGCGAATGGGCGCCGAATGAGAAAGTCGCCATGGAAACGGCGTTCGGGGCGAGTTTGGCGGGCAAGCGTTCTTTTTGCGGCATGAAACACGTCGGATTAAACGTCGCGGCGGATCCGTTGTTCACCGTGTCTTATACGGGCGTAAACGCCGGAATGGTAATCGCCGTGGCGGATGACGCCGGAATGCACTCGTCACAGAATGAGCAGGATTCCCGGCATTACGCCAGATCGGCGAAACTGCCTATGTTGGAGCCGTCTGATTCGCGGGAGGCGTATTTATTCGCCAAACGGGCTTATGAAATCTCGGAAGAATATGACTGTCCGGTGTTATTAAAAATGTGTACGCGTATCGCGCATTCACAGTCTGTGATAGAGACGGGCGAACGCGTGGAACCGCCGGTCAAGCCGTATGAAAAAAATATCGCGAAATATGTGATGATGCCGGGGAACGCGATCAAACGCCATCCGATTGTGGAAGAGCGTATGCGCGATTTAACAAAATTCGCCGAAAATACGGATTTGAATTTCATCGAACCGGGCGAAGATGATAATATTGGCGTGATTACATCGTCGACAAGTTATCAATATGTGAAAGAAGTCTGCGGCGATCGTTATCCGGTATTGAAATTAGGCATGATATGGCCGCTTCCGGTTGATAAAATCAAGAATTTCGCGGCGTCCGTCAAAAAATTAGTCGTCGTGGAGGAATTGGATCCGTTTATTGA
>CAJOQY010000342.1 GCA_905236835.1 uncultured Oscillibacter sp.
GCGGGCATAGCTCATCTGGTAGAGCGCCACCTTGCCAAGGTGGAGGTAGCGAGTTCGAGCCTCGTTGCCCGCTCCATTTGTACAATTTCTTCTTTCTGAATCCGCCCGCGCCGCCGCGTGACGGATTTGGAAAGAATTGAATCATATTATCCGTTATTTCATGATATTTATATCCGGTGACATAGCCAAGTGGTAAGGCAAGGGTCTGCAAAACCCTCATTCCCCGGTTCAAATCCGGGTGTCACCTCCAGACAGATAAAAAAACCTTCGGATCCATCAGGGATTCCGGAGGTTTTTTGTGATTTTCTTGCAAAGAAAGATGATATTTTATCAAATTAATTCCGGGATCAGATTCAGACTCCGCAGGGCGGGTTGCAACGCTTTCAGCAGGATATATAATAATACAGCCTGTACCGGCAGTAAAATCAGATTTTTTACCGCGCTCGCCGACGCCGTGGCAATCCAGCCTTTCCCGCTTAAAATCGACATCCAGAGCGCGCCCAGCGTCACGTTTTCAATATTGGTCAGTAATTTCGCCAGAAATACGCGCGCGGGCGTGACTTTCGCGCGATAAAGGCATAACGCGTAAATCAACACGCCCAGCATGGTTGTCAGCGTATAGCCGGGGAAAAACGGATACCCGCCGCCGCCGGTGAGAAAAAAGCTGAGCAGATCTTCCGCGCATCCGAACGCCATCCCCAGCAGGGGGCCGCAGACAAAACCGCATAACGCGCGCGCCAGAAACCCCCATGTCACGCGCGCCCCAAACAGCGGCGCCGACGGGACATAACCCAATACCACGCATAACGCGATCATCAGCGCGGCGAAAGTGATTTTACGAACGTCGCGCAATTCACGCGCCGCCGCCCGCCAGTATGTGGAATCCAATGTCATCTTATATGCCCTCCCTGTCAATCATCATGGAAAACGCGCCTTATTATACCCATAGCCGCGCGCGTTTGCAAGAGAAATCCGGAAGAAAGATCGCGCGAAATCCCCGCCCGGATCGTGATTCCCGGACGGGGTTATATTTTTATTCCCGATAGCCCAGAGAGCGGATCGCGTTGACGCTGTCCCGCCAGTTCTCCCGGACTTTGACCCACACGCGCAGATAAATTTTTGTACCCATAAAGCGTTCCATGTCCTGCCGCGCCATGGAATTGACTTTTTTCAGCATATCGCCGTGTTTGCCGATGATAATCCCCTTGTGACTGGATTTCTCGCAGAAAATCGTCGCGTCTAAGTCAATAATACCGGATTCCCGCTCGGAAAATTTTGTGATTTCCACGGCGGCCCCGTGCGGGATTTCCTGTTGCAGGCATAATAATAATTTCTCCCGCAGAATTTCGGCTAATATTTGCTGTTCCGGCTGATCGCTGATTTGTCCGTCCGGGAACAGCGGCGGACCCTCTTCCGAAAATTTGACGATTTCTTTCAATAACGCGTCCAGTCCCTCGCCGGTCCGCGCCGATACGGGAATTATCGCCTTAAATCCGTCCCAGATTTCATGATACGCCGCCATGACGGGCAGCAGCGCGTTGGGATCCGACAGCGTGTCGATTTTATTAATACATAAAATCGCGGGAATCGCTTCCTCCCGGATACGGTCGATTAACGCCGCTTCCGGTTCGCCAACATGGGGAATCGGTTCGACAAGCAATAACGCGCAGTCCACGCCGTCCAGACTTTCCCGCACCACGCGGACCATATATTCCCCCAGCGCGGACCGGGGTTTATGCAGTCCGGGCGTGTCCATTAATACAATCTGCGTATCATCCCGATTTACGACGCCGCAAATGCGGTTCCGGGTTGTCTGCGCCTTATGCGTGACAATCGCGATCTTCTCCCCGACAAGCTGATTTGTCAGGCTGGATTTGCCCACATTGGGACGCCCGCAGACTGTCACCATGACATTTTTTGAAATTTTATTTATATCCGGCACACTCCTTTTATATTATATTTTATATTATTTTAATATTATATATTTTTTAAAATTTCCCGTCCCCGTAGATATTATCCGGGCCGCGTTCCATGGCAATGGACCCGCTCCGGGCGATTTCGAGAATTTCACAGTCAGACAGCGTGTCGATCAGGGCTTTATTTTTCGACGGCGTGCCGAATACGGCGATTGTCAGCGATTCCCGGCAAATATCAATAATTTTCGCGCGGAAAATATTGGCGATTTGAATAATTTCCTCCCGATCGTCGCGGGTCCGGGTCCGGATTTTAATCAGCGCGATTTCCCGCCGGATGGAATTGCCGGAATCTAACACCCGCACGGCCAGCACGGGCAGTAATTTTCCGCATTGCGCCGCGATCTGGTCAATCAGGCGTTCATCGGTCAAAAGCTCGATGGAAATGCGCGTGATGCCGGGGCGGTCCGTCTCGCCGGATACAATGGATTCGATGTTATAGCCCTTGCGGGAAAACAGCCGCGCCACTTGGCTTAATACGCCGGGAATATCCTGCACCAGTATGCAAAGCGTATAGCGGCGGTTACGGGAATCAAATTCTTTTTTCATGATTTTATCTCCCTCCCCGTTTTTAATTTAATAAAAATTTCGTGACGGGCGTCCCGGCGGCGACCATGGGCCGGACCATTTCATCCATATTTAATACGCAGTCAATCACGGCTCCGGAACGCAATTCCAGCGCCTCGGCGAACGCCTGTTCCATTTCCTGACGGTTACGGACGCGGAATCCGCGCAAGCCGTATGCCTCGGCAAGTTTCACAAAATCCGGGCCGCGGTCTAATGTCGTCTCGGAAAAGCGTTTGTGATAGATTAAATTCTGCCACTGACGGACCATGCCCAATGTGCCGTTATTAAATATAATAGAAATAATCGGCAGTTTATAATGCTCGACTGTCGCGAGTTCGTTGCAGTTCATACGGAAACAGCCGTCTCCGCTGAGGTGTAAAACGCGTTTGTCCGGGTTGCCGGTCTGCGCGCCGATGGCCGCGCCGAGGCCAAATCCCATGGTGCCGAATCCGCCGGAAGTGAGAAGCTGTCCGGGATACTGGAAATGCACGGACTGAATCGCCCACATTTGATGCTGCCCGACATCGGTAGAGAAAATCGTACCCGGCGGGGACGCCCGGTCAATCACTTGCATGACCTGTTCCGGCGTCAAATCGCCTTCGGATGATGATAGAACATTCTCAGACGGACGCAGCGCGAAAATATAATTTTTCCAGCTTTCGTGATTCTGCCGCGGCAGACGGGTATTGACAGCCGACAAAATTTCTTTCGCGTCGCCGATAATATGATGATCCGTTAAGATATTTTTATCAATTTCGGACGGGTCAATATCAATCTGTACGATTTGCGCGTGAGAAGCGAATGTCGCGGGATCCGTCGCCACGCGGTCGGAAAATCTACAGCCGACGGCGATTAACAAGTCGCATTCGTCGCACGCGGTATTCGACGCCAAAGAGCCGTGCATTCCGATCATGCCGGTGGACAACGGATGATCCCCCGCCAGACCGCCGCCGCCCATTACGGTAATCGCCACAGGCGCGTCCAGTTTTTCGGCGAAAGTTAAAAACTCACGATTCGCGCGTCC
>CAJOQY010000343.1 GCA_905236835.1 uncultured Oscillibacter sp.
AAATTCTCATCCGTGAGATTGCGGGCGGCGTTGCGCGCGGTCAACGGCTCCAAAGCCAGACGGACTTCCAACAATTCCCGGATTCCGGCGTCCACGCGGACGGAATTTTTTTCGCCGGACAAATCAGGGACGCCGGAAATCACGAATGTTCCGCGTCCGCGCCGGACTTCCAGCAGTCCGCGCGTGCATAATACCCGGATCGCCTCGCGTAATGTAATACGGCTGATGCCTAATTCAGTGGCTAAATCCAGTTCATTGGGCAGTTTGTCGCCGGGACGGAAACGGCGCTGTGTGACGATCATATTTGTGATTTCCTCAACAGCCTGCTGTGACAGCGGCGCGGAAGGCGTATTCATGAAAATTAACCCCTTTTGATTGATAATAGCGCGGCTGATCAGGCGCGTTACCAGCGGAGAATCCCCGCGAGCGCGCTTCCCGATCATCCCGCCGGGAGCGGCCATATCGTCCAAGTTTTATCGCTGACAGTATACTTTCTTTTTTGAAAAATGTCAACAAAATCGCGGCGGATTGTATTTGTCATGACAGCGATGAAAATTTTACGCGCGGGCAGTCATAGAGCGGGGCGGCGGCGCATAATAAATAGAAAGGCGGATGAAATATCGCGGGAAATATCACGGGCATGATCGCGGGAAATATGGCGGGAAATCCCGTCACGGGAGATTCCGCGCGTAAGGGACGGGAACGGAAATCATGAAAAAAGGAGTGAAAGGGGTATGGGACAAGTACAAATACGCGGCTTTGGCGCTTCTGATCGGCGTGATTTTGATGTTATGGCCGAGCCGGACGGCGGGGGGAAGCGTTTCGGAAGCCGGGCGGACGGCGGCGGAATTCCCGGCGGATTCAAATTCAACCGGCGCGAATCCGGCGGCGCGGGATATACGGGAAATTCAGCGGGAAATGGAAGAGGCGCTGGGACATATCAGCGGCGTCGGGCGGGTACGGGTGTTATTGACGGAGGAGAACGACGGGGAGCGGATACTGGCGGAGGATATTACGGAGAGCGCGCGGGGCGGGGAGGAATTTTCCAGAAGCTCCGAGACGGTTTTCGGCGGCGCGGGCGGCGGGACGGAACAGGCGATTGTGACGCGGACGAAGCGTCCGGAATACCGGGGGGCGCTGATCGTGTGCGAGGGCGGGGACCGGGCGTCGGTGCGGCTGGCGGTGACGCGGTCGGTGGCGGCCCTGACGGGACTGTCCGCCGGGCGGATCGCCGTGGAAAAATGGGAAGAAGGCCGTCAGTAGTGATTTGGAGAAGGGGTGTTCATATGCGTTCGAGATGGAAGCGCAACGCGGTCATTGGAACCATGGTGGTACTGGTCGGCGCGGCGGCGGCTTTGAACTGGCGTTACACAAATCTGGACCGGCTGGAATTCAACGCCGGGCGGAATGATATAAATAATCATGAAACCGGAACGCGGATGCTTGGGGAGGCGGCGCGGGTTTCCGCCGCGTCGGATATGGATTCTGATTCTGATTCTAATTTTAATTCTAATTCCGATTCCGGCGCGTCTGACGCGGAAAGCGTCATGCGCGTATCCGGGACGGCGGACGGGGACGCCATTGACAATTCCGGCGAGGATTTGAATAATAATAATCTTGACAATATCTCTCTGGCGGAGGACAGCGTGGGTCTGTTGACGGACGAGGGCGCGGTGTATACGGGCGCGGATTATTTCGCGTCGGCGCGTCTGACGCGTCAGCAGGCGCGGGACAACGCGATCAGTTTATTGCAAGAGGCGGCCAATCAGGAGGACGCCGGGGAAGCGGTATTAAACGAGGCGTCGGAGGGGATTCAGGTTTTGGCGTCTTATACGTTGAAAGAGGCGCAGATTGAGAATCTCGTGACGGCGAAAGGCTATCAGGACTGCGTGGCGTTCATGGGCAGTGACAGCGTCAGCGTGGTGGTATCCAACGGGGAAGGCGAATTGTCCCGCGAGGATGTGGCGCGGATCGCCGATATAGCCATGACGGAAACCGGATTCCCGGCCAGCGGCGTGCGCGTGATGGCCGCGAGTTAAAATATAATTTATATCAAAATCCCCCGGCGCGTCTGACGCCGGGGGAATTTTGATGAACGCGAAAAATATTTTTTATCGCTTTTTATATAAAACAAGCTCCGGATTGACGCCGTCTTTCTCATAAGTAGAAATCATAATAAAATCCATATGCGCGAGAACGCCGAAACAGCGTTCCCCGCCGAATTCCGATTCTAATTGATTTCCCAAATAAGTTGTCCGGTCATCCAGAAATTTTGTTTTCACGCCGTTTGGAAGCCGATACTCAAGATTGACATATTTTCCGACAAGAGCGTTTAATTTTTCTATTTTGGGCATTCCCTCAATATGAAGATCGTTGATTTCTTTTATCAAGCGTTTTTTAAACGCCTCAAACTGTCCGTCGCCGCCCAGTTTTTGATATTTTTTCCAGTAATCCAACTCAGGCAATGTCCGTTTCAGATAATCGCGGGCCTGTTCCTCGGAAAAATTTTCATGCGCCATGTGACCGGCGCAAATGTTAATTAAATCATCCATATTATCATATGTGTAAACGCCGTCCGCGTAACACCACTGGCAATAATCCTCATTGGGCGCGCCGTCCCGATCTCTGCCGATCATCTCGTCATCTTCCAGCGGCATTCCACAGCATTGACAAATCAAGCGGCGCGGGGATCCAAGCAGGGTATTAATGGAAACATGGAACAGTTTTGAAAGCAGTTTCAAAGTCTCCGTATTCGGCGCGGTTTCGCCGTTTTCCCAGCGCGACACCGCCTGCCGGGTAACAAATATCTTTTCGGCAAGATCATCCTGCGTCAGTCCGTTTTTTGTTCTGAGCGCGTATATAATCTCTTTTGTCTCCACACGAACGCCTCCCCGTGATAAAATCTTGAATGATTTTAATACGCGGACACGGATCACGCAAGCAACTCGCCGTTGCTTTTTTCGCTTTATATATCAATTATACTAACGGCGAATAACTTGACATCCGTCCGTAAATTTGTTATGATAATAAATAAATATATACAAATTCACGGAACTTATCACCAAAATAAGACGCGGCGGCGGGAAACCGTTCCCGAACCGCGCGGACGGAAAGGGGGCGGCGTTGTGGCGCGGGTGTTGGAACTGGACGAAATTCGCGCTATTGTCTCCGATTTAGGTCGAAAATACGGATTGAAACGGGCATATTTATTTGGCTCCTACGCGCGGGGAGAAGCCACGCCGGAAAGTGATGTGGATATAAGAATTGACAAAGGGAATCTGCGAGGACTGTTCGCGCTGTCCGGATTGCGGCTGAATTTAGTAGAGCGTCTGGATCGGGAAG
>CAJOQY010000344.1 GCA_905236835.1 uncultured Oscillibacter sp.
GCCCGGCGGGACCTGACGCCCCGTCAACGCCTGACAAAGCTGTTTTTCTCCGCCCTGCGGGTAACGGCATCTCAACGGAATGACTTGCACGGACGCGCTTTGATTCGCGATCTCTTGGTTTAATTTATCAATTCCGTTTTGCTTGTTGTCCTCCACGCCGATTAATATTTTATCCGTGCCAAACATCTTGCCCAGATAGACGGCGCCGCGAATAATCTCCTCCGGACGCTCCAACATCGTCCGATGATCCCCCGTAATATACGGCTCGCACTCCGCGCCGTTGATAATCACGGTGTTGACCTTGCCGATTCCGCCGGATATTTTCACATGGGTCGGGAACGTCGCGCCGCCCATGCCGACAATGCCGGCGTTTTTGACCAGTTCCACCATTTCCGCCGGCGTCAGCGCGTCCGGATTTTCCGGCGCTTTGACTTCCTCGCTCAACGTGTCCTGAAAGTCATTCTCGATAATCACGGACATCATATTTCCGCCCATCGAATAAGGCCGCGGCTCCACGGCTTTCACTTTACCCGATACGCTGGCGTGAATCGGCGCGCCAAGTCCGCGAAACTCGCCGATTTTCTGTCCCACTTTCACCGCGTCGCCTTTTTTTACCAAAGGCGTACACGGCGCCCCAAAGTGCATTGACATGGGGATGACCACTTCCACCGGCGGCGGGATCCGCTGGATCGGCTTTTCATTGGTCAGGGCTTTCATGTCGCTCGGATGAACGCCGCCAAAGAAAGCGTTTGCCATTGTTTCACCTCATTTTTTCTCCCGGATTTTTCCGGACGGCCTGAAAATATCATACGGATTTATCAGGCCGCCTCACAGCGATTTTATTATAACCCCGATAACAACAAATGTCCAGTGCGTTTTTTATCCTGAATATGATAATATAATAATCACCTGTGACAAATAGTAAAAATCCGTATCAATCCGGTTACAAAAAGTTTATAAAAATCACAAATTATTACAGTTTCGTTCAGGATATTGACTTTTAAATCTGATTGGATTATTCTACCATTAACGAACGGCCCGCGAAAAAAACGGCGGGACGTGAAACGCGAAAGGCGTCCGGCGGATCCGGACGCGGGAAAGGATGTTAAAGCGATATGAAAAAGACGGAAAAAGGCATGGTCAAAAGATGGCTGGCGAGCCTGCTGATGGTATGCGTCATGGCCGGGTGTTTCGCCGCGTGGCCGGGCGCGATGGCGCGGGCGGTCACGCCGGTGAGCGTGGTGGGACGCGATGACGGAATCTGGCTGTTCCCGCTGGACAAGAAGTTTTATAACCAGTTCACGGACTGGGCGGGCTGTCCCGGACACGGGGAATGCCCTTTCGGGGACGGCTGTGACAACAAAGACCCGGCTGACATCTGGGCGCATGACGCGAATCCCAAGGGACACACCGGCGTGGATATTTCGGGCGAGGGAATCTGGGACGCGCCTGTTATGGCCGCCGCGGACGGCGTGGCCTATCGCCGGGGATACTGGAACGGCGATCGCGGTTATTACGTCGTGATCGAGCATAAAATCACCGGCAGCAAGTCTTATTATTCCGTCTATCAGCATCTTAACGGCTTTAATATCAATGACGGGCAGTCCGTCAAGGCGGGCGACGTGATCGGATACGCCGGGAACAGCGGCAATGTCAAAGCGCATTTGCATTTCATGATCCTGCTGGGCGACGCCGGAGCCGGAGCGGACGGCGTGAAATATGAGATGTGGAAATACGAACTCGGCGAAGGCGAAACTTGGTGGATACGGGATCCCGGTTACGGCAAAAACGGACGCCTTGTGACCAATCCTTCTATTTACAGCCCGGCGGGCGTTGCCGGCGGATTCTACAACAGCATTCCCACCCATGGCGGATCCGTGCGCTATACGTTTGACAAATCACAGGTTGACATCGGGGAGCATACATATCCGCCTTACGCGGCGACCATCAAAGAGGGGGATTATTTCCTCATCAATGATCGGGCGATCTTCCTGACCAACCGCACGGACGGCAACGGCGGCAACGTGGAAGCGATGGGCAATATCAAGAGCGCGTCACAGCGGTTCACCGTGAAAAAAGCGTCCGGAAGCGCTTATACGTTCCAGTCCAAGCGCAACGGTTTGATGTTAAACGTCTACACGGCGGGCAACAGCAAAGCGTATGACAACGTGACCGTATGGGAGGCCACCGGCCACGCCACACAGTCATGGATTCTGGAAGAGAAAGACGGACGCTATATCATTCATCCCTCGGACAATCCCTCTCTGGCGTTGACAAAGACGGACGATGTCACCAAACACAGCGCGCGGAATGTAAGATTAGAACCCTGCACCGGCGCGGACAATCAGTTATGGACCCTGCTCAAAATCCCGAATTTAAACAATATCGCCAAATCAGTAGGAGAAAAATGGAAACAAACTTACGGTCTCTAAGCGTAAAACGCGAAACGCGCCGTCCGAAAGCGGGCGGCGCGTTTTGATATAAATTATTATAGCAAGATCATGGCAATCTGACGGCTTTATTTGAAATACGCCTGATAAATATTCTCTTGTATGGATTGTTCGATGGCGTCATATACGCTTTGAGAGGCTTCGCGGATTTCGTCGCGCGTTTGAGGATCTAATATAAAAATCTCCGTGCCGGTGGCCTCAATCGCGGCGATCCGGTCTTTGATTCGTTCGTCATACGCCTCGCGGGCGTATTCCGTCGCGATCTCCGCCGCTTCGGACATCACAGCCTGTTCATCTTCCGATAAACGCTGAAAGAAATCGTCATTCACAATCAGCGTGATTAAATGCGGCAGATGATTGGTTTCTATAATATAATCCTGCTGTTCATACAGCCGGTTGGATACGATGACTTCATAAGGGTTTTCCTGCGCGTCAATCGTATGCTGTTGTAATCCGACATAGACTTCCGAGAACGTCATAGGCGTGGGATTCGCGCCGAGCGCGGTCCAGAACGCCAAGTGAAACGGATTTTCCATCGTCCGGATTTTCTGTCCCCTGAAATCGGCGATACTCCGGACGGCTTTATTCGTACTCATGACGCGGAAACCCTGATCCGCGATCCCCAATAAATGATAACCGCCGTTTGTATATACGTCATTGATCAGGGAATAAAACTCCGGATCGTCCATTTTGTCCCGGCAGTCCTCCAGAGAATCAAACACGCACGGCAGGTCAAACACGGATAAATCCGGCATAAACGCCACTTGCGGCGCGGTGTTCTGCACGATAAACGGAATATCGCCGTCCGCGCAGGTTTCCAGTAATTCCCGATCCCCGCCGAGCAGAGAATTGGCGTAAACCTGAATTTTCATCTTTTCGCCGCTCAGACGATAAACTTCCTCCGCGAATTTTTCCGCGAAAATCTGCGTGACGGTATCTTCCGGGCTGGCCGTCGCCAGCGGCCACGCGTAACGCTGTTCGCCGGAATCGCCGCAGCCGGTCAGACATAATATCATGAAAAGCGTTAAAACGCCGCGTATGAAAAACTTTTCGCTTTTTCCGCGCGTTTTCACCATCATTCGCCCCCCTTTATATTATTATATTATATTATATTAATTTCTTTTATCACATCACAAGCGAAAGCGCGTATAAATTTTATTAATTTTTATAACAGCGCAAGCGAAAGCGCGGGTATAAAAGTAATCAACAACAGGGCGAACAGGAAAAAGACGATCATAGGCGCGGCCTTTTTGACAAGAGCCATAATCGGGACATCCGAAAGCGCGCTCGCGACGAATAAATTCACGCCAATCGGCGGCGTAACAAAGCCAATCGCCAGATTGACCACCATCACAACGCCAAACTGTATGGGATTCATGCCGATTCCCTTGACAATCGGCAGTAAAATCGGCGTCAGAATCAAAATCGCCGGCGTGGTATCCATGACCATTCCCACAATCAGCAGGAAAATATTAATCACGATCAAAATTACAACCGGATTCCGGAAGTTGTCTAAAATAAACGCGCTGACGGTCTGGGGAACCTGCATCAGCGTCAAGACCCGTGAAAACGCCGTGGACGCCGCTAATACAAATAAAATCGGCGTGTATGTCTTGACCGCCTCCACGAAAATTTTCCATAAATCTTTCGGCGTAATCGTCCGGTAGATAAACAAACTGACGGCGGCGGCGTAAAATACGGAAATCACAGCCGCTTCCGTGGGCGACGCCACGCCCGAATATATACAGCCTAATATAATCACGGGGCTTAATAACGCGAAAAAACTTTCTTTTAAGACATTTAATAATCCTTTTTGCCGTAACGAATCCACTTCCGCGCGGATTTTATTCTTATCCTCCCCGTATCGGATACAATGATAAACCGCGTAGAGCATTAATAACGCGCCGATCATAAGGCCGGGAATAATCCCCGCGAGAAACAGCGCGCTGACGGATTCCCCCGACGCCATCCCGTACATGATAAACGGAATGCTGGGCGGAATAATCACGCCCAATCCGCCCGCGACGGCGACAATCGCCGTGCTGAATTCTTTATCATAGCCCAAATGGACCAATACGGGAATCGTCATGCTTCCCACGGCGGCGACCGTCGCCGGGGCGGAGCCGGAAATCGCGCCGTAAAACAAACAGGTCACAATCACGGCGCATGGCATCCCGGCGGTCAATCCGCCCAGAAAATACGAAAAGACATCAAATATTTTCTTGGAAATCCCGCCTTTGGCCATAATAATCCCGGATAAGACGAACATCGGGACGGCCAGCAGCGGAAAACTGTCCAGACCGCCAAACATGGAACGGATCAAATATTTCGGCCCGACCGTGAAAGACGCGTCAAACAGTCCGGGCAGTACGGACGTAATCCCCAATGAAATCGAAACCGGAATCGCGATGATCAGCGCGACGGCAAAGAAAATAAATAATACAACAAGAGGCATGATTAATTCTCCGAATTCGCTTCAATATAAGATTCCGGCGTATTGCGTTCGGGGTGGGCGGGGTCAAACACGTTTTCGCCTCTGGCGACGCGGAATTCGATCATCCATCTTTGGAGAATCCGGAACGCCACCAGCAGGAACGAAAACAGCGGCGCGGCCTGTATATAATACATGGGAATCCCGCAGGCCGGGCTGACCTGTCCGCTCTTCACCGCCGACATCATATAGGCATACGCGAACGGGATCATATAAGTGAAAAAAGCAAGCTCAAACGTATGATTCACGACTTTGAATACGGCTTTCCCCCGGCGCGGAAACAACGCCACAAACTGTTCGATTTTAATCGACAAACAGCGTTTTGTGCAATAACTGACGCTTAAAAATCCGCTCCAGATAAACAAATACCGCGTCAGTTCCTCTGTCCAAGACAGCGATTTATGAACCGCGTAACGGGAAAACACCTGAACGCCCATGATTAACGTCATGGCGATTAATAATATTACTAATATAAATTCCTCAAGATTATGATTCAGCCAATGCAGATATTTTTTCATGCTTCCCCTCCTTCCGGCGGAGATTGCTTTACTTTCTTTTCCCCCTCTTGAATTAAAAAATCCCCCAGCCGCTCAGGTAGAAAATTTTACGCATACGACGCCGGGGGGATTTGATTGCTTGACCGGGGGATATTATAACGCCTTATGCAGTAAATTTAAAACCACGCTCAAATCTTCCACGCCCATCTGTCCCGGCGCGGAGGCTTTTTTCGCCGCGCCGAATGTCAGCGCGGAGCCGAATACTTCGCCGCATAACCGGCTGATCACGCCCGTTCCCGCCATGGACATCGTAATAATAGGCCGGTCCGCGTATTCCGACGCCATTTCCTCCGTGGCCGACAGCAGGGTTAAAACATCTTTTTTATCGCGCGGCATGACGGCGATTTTGGGAATATCCGCGTCCATATTTTGCATTTTGCGCAGACGCCCGACAATATCGTCTTTGTCCGGGGTCTTGTCGAAATCATGATTCGACGCGACGACTTTCACGCCCGCCGCGTGCGCTTCCCGGATAATCCGGCTGACGACTTCATCCCCGGTGAAGATTTCCACGTCCACCAGATCGGCCAGACCGCTTTTCGCCGCCCGGATGTTTAATTCCGCGTAAGCGTCCGGCTCTATCGACTTTTCGCCGCCTTCTTTGGATGTCCGGAACGTGACCAGAATCGGCAGATCGCCCAATTCCGCCCGGAGCGCTTTCAGCGCGTCCAAAAACAGATCCGGATCAAATACGTTCTCGAACCAGTCCACGCGCCATTCCACAACGTCCACGGGCAGGGATTTTAACGCTTTCGCCTCTTCCAGAATGTTTTCTTTCGTCACGCCGACGATGGGAACGCAAATCTTGGGGATTCCCTCGCCAATCACGGTATTTCTGACTTTGACGGTTTTGATTTCTTTCATGAACGGCCCTCCTGAAATTTTGATAAAATAAAATAAAATCAAGCGTGAAATAATCAGCAAACGCCTCCCCGGACGCGTGGGAACGGGGAGGCGGAGAGATTTTTTTACGCTTGGACTTCCGCGTCCTGAAGCATTTTATTATAATTAAAATTCACAAACAGCCCCAGCGCGACGCCAATGCCGGTTAAAATAATATTCATGACCATCACGCCGGAAGGGGTCATGCTGGACGCCGCCGTTAAAATCGTATAATTGCACAGGGACGACGCGATCATGACCAGCGCGGTAACGGTGCCTTTGATTTTCGGGAACAGCATATTGCAAACGGACGTGGCGATTTGCAGCAATCCGCCCGCGCCGGCCCATCCGACGATGAACGCCCCCGCCATGCACAAAGCCTGACTGGGGATCAACAGCACGATGATCAAAGTCACCAGACAGATCACGGGATACGCGACGATGAAACGCACGTCTTTGATCTTACGGGTCAGAAACGCCGTGACGATCAGGGCTAAAATCGTGCCGATAGAATAGAAACTCTGCATAATGGACGGATTTTCCCATCCGACAACGGAGCGGGCGTAGTTCTGGGCGCAGTTCAGCCATAACTGGAATGTACCGGTACAGGTGAAGCCGATTAAAATCATGGCGATAGAACCCAGTGAAAAACGGGTGTGCTTGAGGCTCTCGATCAGGCCCTCTTTTTTGGCGCCGCCGCCCTTGTCCGTATCCGGCAGGGGGAAAATAATAATCAACGCCAGCAGGATAATATACGCGACGCCGCAAATATAGAACAACGGATTATACGAAGTCATTCCGGCGGCTGTGGTCGTCACGGTGACGCCGAGGAAGAACGGCAGGAGCATTTGCGAAATGGCGATAAAGAATTTAATGCCCATGGTCGCCACGCCCGGCGCGGAATAGATAATCTCCGCCACAGCCGGATAAATGCCCGTGTCCAAGAACGAGTTGGCCAGACCGCCGACAATCGCGCAGATATACGCCACCTGATAGCCGCCGTTGGGGCCGAGATTGAACGCGAACGCGAGGCCGATTAAATAAATCGCGTAAGACGCGCTTCCGATCATGACGGATACGCGGCGGCCCAGTTTATCCGACAGCGGACCGGCGAAGGGGAGCGCGATCAGGCGGCCAAGTCCGAGGGCGGCGGAAATCGCCGTGATTGCCATTTCCTCCACGCCCCAGCTTGCCGCCAGCGCGGATTTAATCACGGCCTGCCCCAATACGGAACAGCCGACGCCGTGAATAAAATAATTTAAATACAGCACAAGCGCGCTGGGAAGATATTTTTTGTTCACAGTTGGGATTCCACCTTTATATTTTTTATAATAATTTATAATAATTTTATATAATATTTATAATATATTAATCGTCGTAGTTAATATTTAACACTTTCTTCATGTGTTCAATGGGCATGGGCTTGCCGGTCCATAACTCAAACGCCGCGGCGCCTTGGAAAAGCATCATGCCGAGACCGTTCATGGTCTTGCAGCCGACTTCTTTCGCCATCTTGCGCATTTTCGTGCATAACGGGGAATACGGCACGTCCACGACGATCAAATCCGGGCGGAAGAAAGACTTGTCCGGCACGACGGAGACATCTTCCAGCGGCTTCATGCCCGCGCCTGTGCCGTTGACGAAAATATAACTGGAATCCATTTCCTCTTTTAATTTTTTCGTGTCGGCCAAATCCGTCAACGTCGCCTTGCAATTGGTCTGCTCGTTGATTTTTCTCACGGTTTCCTCACCGTTGGCGTAGAACTGGTCTTTGATGTTAAAAATCGAGATTTCGGCCACGCCGTCGAGAGCGGCCTGAATCTCAATCGCCGTCGCCGCGCCGCCGCAGCCCGCGATGGTCATTTTTTTGCCGATCGGGTCAATGTTGTTATCTTTCAGCGCGCTCATAAAGCCGATGCCGTCCGTGACATAGCCCGTCAGATGTCCGTTGTCATTGACAATCGTGTTGACGGAGCCGGTCAGTTTCGACGCCGGGGACAGTTCGTCAAGATATTTGCCCACGAGCGTCTTATTGGGCATGGAGACGTTGGAGCCGCGCATTTTCAGCGTGCGGATCGCTTTGACGGCGTCCTCGATTTCCTTGTCGTCGATTTCAAAGGCAAGATACGCGTAATCAATGCCCAGCGCGGCGAAAGCCTCATTTTGCATGGCGGGCGAGCTGGAATGGCGGATCGGATAAGCCATCAGGCCGATAAGCTCCGTATGCCCCGTGATTCTTTCAGACATATTTTTTCCCCATTTCTTCAATAATTTCCCAATAGACGATATGAAACAAAGGCCGCGAACACCCCATGACGCTCTGTCATGATTTCGCCGTGATTGATTCGGATGATTATCGTTCGTCAAAATACATAAACGCCGTCACAGTTTGTTCATAAAGCCTTTTATCATTATAACAAACGGATTGGATAAATCTAATGCCTTTCATAAATGATAATAATGCTTTTTGCGTATCAATCAAACGGATATTGACGCGCTTTGATTCCAAGACAGGCGGATTAAAATTAAAATTTCATGATAAATTTAATTATAGATATTCTCGCTGTTTCTTTTGATCAAAAATTATGCTATAATAGCGAATATCACACAGGGGAGGATTGATATAATATTATGACGCTGAATCAATTGAAATATTTCCAGACCGTCGCCCGGTTTGAGAATTTCCATCTCGCGGCTTCGGAATTATATATTTCCCAACCTTCCCTGAGCAGGTCTATCGCCGCGCTGGAAAAAGAACTGGGCGTGATTTTGTTTGAAAAGCGCGGACGCGGAATCAGACTGACGAAAAGCGGATTTTTATTTCTGGAATATGTGGACAGGATTCTAAGCGAATATGAGATCGCCGTGTATAAAATGCGGGAACTGGCCAATTCCGGGGGCCGGATTGATGTCGGCTATGTGTTCCCGCTGGCGAATCAGTTCATTCCGCGCATGGTCCGGAAATTTCTGTCGCTGGAAGAAAATAAAAATATCACGTTCAGTTTTTTTCAGGACTGGACGTTTTCAATCTTGGATGAGATCAAAAAAAGCCATCTTGACGTGGGATTCTGCGCCTATGTCGAACAGGAAGAGGAACTGGAATTTTTTCCGGTGGTGAATCAGGAACTGGTTTTCATCGCGCCGTTACATTCCCCGCTGGCGGAATCTTCGGAAGCGTCTATTATGGAACTGACGAAATATCCCGTGATTGGCTATCATCGCCTCTCGTGGCTGGGCAGTTACACCCGGAAATTATATCGCCGTCTCGGCATCCAGCCGGAAATCGTCTGTGAATGCTCGGACGAAAACGCCATACAAGCCATGGTCAAAGACGGTTTCGGAATCGCGCTGATTACCAATGTACAGACGCTGGACGAAAACCACGTCCGGATTTTAAAAATCTCGGATATGGCGCTGTCCCATCAGATTTATATGGTCTGGATGAAAAATCATTATCATATCCCGGCGATTAACCGCTTTGTCAAATTCATGAAAAATCAGACGGATGCGGGATTAAATTTCAATCCTGAATCTTAATCAATACATTCAGGCTATCAATCTTGCGGGCGAATGGCATTTTACAATTTCGCCTTTGTGGGTTATGATGAAAAAAGCGGGATTTTTCCCCGGAATTTTCAGAATGTTTGAACATGAAAATATGAAAATTTTATATTTTAATCATATTTCAAATATCCTGAGAATTTGAAAATCTAATAAAAACGCGAAATTGTGAGGGGTACGAAAGGAGGCATCGGCGGTCATGAAAAACGATTATCCGAAGATTTTTGAACCGTTTACGGTGAAAACCATGACGCTCAGAAACCGGGTTGTCATGACGCCTATGGGCACCAATTACGGGGAGCCGTCCGGACATATGAGCGCGGGGCATATGAATTATTATAACCTGCGCGCGAAAGGCGGCGTCGGCCTGATTATCGTGGAAAACGCGAATGTGGATTATCCGCTTGGCTCCAACGGCACCAGCCAGATCCGCATTGACCATGACAGTTATATGCCGCGCTTTTATGAACTGACGGAAATGCTTCACCAGCAGGGCGCGTGCGTGGCGATTCAGATCAATCACGCCGGCGCTTCCGCGCAGTCCGCGCGAACCGGAATGCAACCCGCTTCCGCGTCCAATCTGCCGTCGAAAGAGGGCGGCGAAATTCCGCGTCCTCTCGAAAAAGAGGAAATTTATGAAATCGTCAAAAAATACGGACAGGCCGCCAAACGCGCCCAGACCGCCGGTTTTGACGCCGTGGAGGTTCATTGCGGACATTCGTATTTAATCAGCCAGTTCCTTTCCCCCACGACGAACAAACGCACGGATGAATTTGGCGGCTCCGCCGAAAACCGCGCGCGTTTCGCCCGTCTGGTACTGGAAGAAGTGCGCAAACAGGTCGGACCTTTCTTCCCGATCTTCGCCCGTATCAGCGCGGATGAGTTCATGGAGGGCGGCAATACATTAGATGACTGTCTGGAATATCTGCAATATTTCCAAGAATTCGTGGACGTAATCGACGTATCCGCCGCGCTGAATGGATCGTTGCAATATCAGATTGATAATAATAACTTCCCGGACGGCTGGCGTTCTTATATGGCGCGCGCCGTCAGAGAGCGTTATAACAAGCCCGTCATGACCGCCGGAAACATCCGAAGTCCCAAAGTCGCCAATGAGATTTTAGAAAAAGGCGACGCGGATTTGATCGGCATGGGACGCGGTTTAATCGCCGAGCCGAACTGGGTCCGCAAAGTGGAAGCCGGACAGGAAGCCGATCTGCGCAAGTGCATTTCCTGTAACATCGGCTGCGCCGGGAATCGTATCGGCTCCAACCGTCCGATCCGCTGCACCGTCAATCCGTCCGTCATGTGGGGCGACGATGATTATAAAAAATTAAAAGTCAACAAGCCCTGTAATGTCGTGATCGTCGGCGGCGGCACGGCGGGACTTGAGGCCGCGTGTACGGCGGCGGAAGTCGGTTGCAATGCCTTTGTGATCGAGGAAAAAGATTATCTCGGCGGACTGTCCGCGCAGATTTCCCGGATTCCCGATAAAAACCGCCTCGCGGATTTCCCGAATTATTTAATCCGCCGCGCGAAAAAATTAAACAATGTTTATTTCTTCATGGGCAAGCCCGCGTCCGTTGATTTTATTAAAACTCTCAATCCGGATATTATTATCAATTCCACCGGCTCCCTCCCGGCGTATCCGCCGATCAAAGGCCTGAAAGAAAATCTCGGCGTCAAAGGCGGCAAATTAATGACCGTCTTACAGATGATTGAGAATTTATCCATCTTCCCGGAGGATATGAAAGGCCAGAGAGTTTCCATTGTCGGCGGCGGCGCGGTCGGTCTGGATGTTATCGAGTATTTCGCCCCCAGAGGCGCGGATGTGACTGTGATTGAAATGCTCCCCGGCATCGCCAACGGGTCCGATCCTATCACAAAAGTCAATATCCATGCCATTATCAAGAAATACGGCGTCCATACGCGTCTGAAAACCGCGTTGCAGGAAGCGAAACCGGATTCTTTCATTGTCAAAAATCCTGACGGCTCCATTGAGGAAATCCCGTTTGATTACGGCATGATCTGTATGGGTCTGAAAGCCTATAATCCGATTCTGGACGAACTCAAAGCCGCGTTTGGCGACACGGCGGAAATCCTGAACATTGGCGACTCTCAGCGCGCGCGCCGTATCATCGACGGGACCAGCGAGGGACGCAATATCGTCAAAGTTCTGGAACGCAAGGGCTATTTTGATTAAAATCGAAAAAAATAATAAAAATAAACCTCATCCCCTGTCCCCTTCCCCTAAATTAGGGGAAGGGGAACGCAAACAATGTTATTCACTTAATTGAATCCCCCCGGCGCTGTCGCGCCACCCCCCTTTCACAAGGGGGGCAAAACGGGAGAAACCAACCTCAAGCCCCCCTTGTCAAAGGGGGGAAAGCCGCGAAGCGGCTGGGGGGATTTCTTAA
>CAJOQY010000345.1 GCA_905236835.1 uncultured Oscillibacter sp.
ATTATTTTAATATTATTTTATCGCGCCGCGATATTTCACGCCCGCTTCCGGCTGTATATCATAAAGCGAAAATAATTCCTGTACCGTCACAAATTCGTAATCCTGACCGGACAATTCGTCGATGAGTTTTAACGCCGCGTCCACGGATGTGGGATAAATATCATGCAGTAAAATAATACTCCCCGGTTCGATGGAATCCAGAACGGATTGTATAATTTTTTCCGTGTCGCGGCTCTCCCAGTCGCGCGGATCCGCGGACCACGCGATCATGGGGACGGGGATTAAATTTTCCGTCCCGGCGCGGATAAAGCCATACGGCGGACGCAGCCAGTATTCCCCCGGCCCCAATATGGATTGCAATAATTCGTCTGTCCTGCCGACTTCCCGCGTGATTTCCTCGTCCGATAAATCATCCAAACGGGCGTGGCTCCATGTGTGATTGCCGATCTGGTGTCCTTCGGATTTCATGCGCAGTACGAGATCCGGATTGGCTTCCGCCTCTTCGCCGATGAGAAAGAACGTGGCGCGGACGCCGCGTTCCCGCAGGCCGTTTAATAAAATATCCGTTGTCCCGCGCCGGGGGCCGTCGTCGAAAGTCAAGGCCGCGTATTTCCCCGACGGCTGATTTGGATTTTCCCCCGGATTGGATTCCGCCGCGCGCGCCGGGATGAAAAACGCGAGAATGAATAATAATAATATTAAAGCCGACGCGGATAATATCAAGATTTTGATCCGTTTGTTTTGATTTGCCAAATAATATCTCTCCTTCCGCGCTGGATTTTCCCGCGTCCTGATTTTATCTGGATTTTATCTGGATTTTATCTGGATTTTATCTGGATTTTATCTGGATTTTATCAGGATGATAGCAGGATTATGTTAAATAGTATCGGCGGTTTTATCAAAAATATCGCTGGATGATTTTTGTTGCAATCCGGCTGAAAATGGAATATGATATGCGTTGTGTGAAAACTTGACAGGGGGTATTGACAGAGATTATGACGGATAGACGGAAAACGCGGGAAAATCCGGAGGATATTTCCGGTATTTTGAATATGTTAAATCCGGTGGAAAAATTCAGTTTGTTCCTGCGGAATTTATATGAAAACGCGGGATTTACGCAGTATCGCATGGGCAGATTTGAGGAGTATGAATTATATCACAAAAACCGGCGTTTTTTGACGGATGAGCGATTAATCACGTTTACGGATATTGACGGGCGGCTGTTGGCGTTAAAGCCGGATGTGACGTTGTCCATCGCGAAAAACGCGCCAATCAATACGAATCAGGGAATCGGAAAATTCTGGTATCTGGAAAGCGTGTATCGGCCAAGCCGGGAGAACCAATCGTTCCGGGAAATTCGTCAAATGGGTCTGGAATGCGTGGGCGCGGTGGATGATGACTGCATTGCGCGGACGGCGGAACTGGCGGCGCGGAGCCTGTACGCCGCCGGTCGGCCATGGGTTCTGGAAATTGGCCATATGGGATTTGTCACGGGCCTGTTTGACGCCTGTCACGCGCCGGAGCATTTGCGCGCGCAAGCGCTGGCGTATATCCGGGACCGGAAATTTCATGAGTTAAAAAATTTAAATCATGATAATAGTTATAATCATGCGGGGATCCGGCAAGATAAAAATTCCGGCGCGGATCCGGATGTAAAGGCGGATGCCGGTCAAGATATTAATTGGGATATAATCTGTAAATTAAAAACGCTTTCGGGCGATTGGGACACGGTGATTACAAAGGCGGAGGACTTGATAAAAGAACTGCCCGGACAGACGGGATTGATCCGTCAATCCGTCAAGGAATTGCGCCTGCTTCGTGATCGCGTGGCGGAATGGGAAATCCCGGGCGAGTCCATCCGGCTGGATTTGTCGCTTGTGAACGATATGGATTATTATAACGGGCTTGTATTGCGGGGATTTTTGGAGGGACTGCCGCGTCCGGTATTAAAAGGCGGACGGTATGATCCGCTGGCGGCGCGTTTCCGTCCGGGCGCGAAAGCCATTGGATTCGCTTTGTATTTAAACGAATTGGAGCGGCTGGATACGTCTGATTTATCAAGCGGTTTATCGGGAGATATAAATAATAATAATATATTAAATAACGCGTCAGGCGGTATGAATGATAAAAACCCGGACAAATGGCTCAGCATCGCGCTCCCAAAGGGACGATTGGGCGACAAAGTATATAATTTATTATCAAAATCCGGATACGCGGCGGAGGGCGGAATCGGGGACACGCGCCGTCTGGTATTGGAAAATCCGGAGGCGAAAATAAAATATTTTCTGGTGAAGCCAAGCGACGTGGCGATTTATGTGGAACACGGCGCGGCGGATGTCGGGATTGCCGGACTGGATATTTTAGAGGAATCCGGCGCGGATGTATATGAATTGCTGGACACGGGGCTTGGAAAATGCCGGATGTGCGTGGCGGGACGGCGTGATTTTCCGGGGACGGAAAATTTATCCGGTCGGACGTTAAGAGTAGCGACAAAATTTGTGAATATCGCGCGGCGGTATTTCGCCGGACAGGGCCGGGAGATTGATATAATCCCGTTAAACGGGTCGATTGAACTGGCGCCGTTATTGAATCTCAGTGACGTGATTGTGGATATAGTGGAAACCGGAACGACATTGAAGGAAAATAACCTGCGGGTTATATCTGAATTTATGCGGATTTCGGCGCGTCTGATCGCCAATCGGGCAAGTTATCAGTTTAAACGCGAAAAAATTGACCGGCTTACGGAAAAATTTCGGGAAGCGGCGGTAAAATAATATAAAATAATATATAAAATCACGGGAGGCGGATTTATGACGGAAAATCAGGCTGTGAATAAAGATCAAAAGCGGGATATAAATCCGGATATGGTATGTAAAATTTACAAGTGGGATGAAATCAAGCCGGAGGAGATTCTGCGGCGCGGTCATTCGCCGGATGAGGATGAAAATATAAATAATATCCGGGAACAGGTGGCGCGGATTATAAAAAACGTCAGAACGCGGGGCGACGACGCTTTAAGAGAATATACGCGGAGATTTGACGGCGTGGAAACGGAGAATTTTGATTTTCAGGTATCCCCGGAGGAAATGGAAACGGCGTATGATTCGCTGGGGGAAGAATTTCAGGAAGTTTTATTACAGGCGTCGGCGAATATCGAGAAATTTCATGAAAAGCAAATCCGGAATGATTATGTAATTACAGATACGCCGGGGATTGTAATGGGTTTACGCTTTACGCCGATTGAACGCGTTGGAATTTGTATCCCGGCGAGTCCGACGGCGTTTCCGTCGAGTATCTTGATGAACGCGATTCCCGCGAGAATGGCGGGCGTAAAAGAGATCGTTCTTGTCACGCCGCCGGATAAGACCGGGAAGATCAACGCGGCGGCGCTGGGCGCGGCGTATATCGCGGCGGAAAAGATAAAAATATATAAAATCGGCGGGGCGCAGGCGGTCGCGGCGCTGGCCTATGGGACGGAGAGTATTCCGGCGGTTGATAAAATCGTTGGGCCGGGCGGCGTATTCGTGTCGGAAGCGAAAAAACAGGTGTCCGGCCACGTCGGGATTGATATTATCGCCGGACCGAGTGAAATTCTGGTCATCGCTGATCAATATAGTAATCCGGCGTATGTCGCGGCGGATCTGTTAAGCCAAGCGGAACATGATATACACGCCACGGCGGTTTTGATTACGGATCAATATGCTATGGCGCAATCTGTGCAA
>CAJOQY010000346.1 GCA_905236835.1 uncultured Oscillibacter sp.
CGCCGCCGCTGACGCGCAAGCCGCGGCGGACGCCCAGATCGTATCCGGCAAAGCGCTGGGAAGCGGCATCGCGATTGGCATCGCCGCCGCCGGGGGCGCCATCGCCATGGGACTTGCCATCGGCAAAGCCGCCGAGGGCATCGCCCGTCAGCCGGAGGCGAACGGCGATATTCGTTCCACGCTCATGCTTGGCTTGGTATTTATCGAAACGGCGATTATTTACGCGCTCTTATCCGTGATTTTGATTATCTTTGTCCTGTAAAGGCGGGTGCGGGATATTATGCCATTAAATATCGACTGGCAGCAAATCCTGCTGCATTTATTCAATTTCGTGATTCTCGCCGGGGGATTGTATTTTTTATTATATAAGCCCGTCAAAAAATATATGCAGTGGCGGAAAAACCAATATGACGAGCGGGAAGCGGAAGCGGCCAAAAACGAGTCTGAGGCGCAGGCGCTCCGGCGGAAATACGAGGAAATGATCCGGGACGCGGAACTTGAGATTCAAAGCATGAAAGAGCGCGCCAGTGAGGAACTGGAAGCCGAAAAAAACCAGCAGCTCGCCGAAGCCCGTCAGGAGGCGCGCCGTATCATCGGCACGGCGAAGAAAACGGCTGAAATCCGGACCCAGAAAGTTTTGGAGGACGCGCACGAGGAGATCCGATCTCTCGCCGTCGGCATGGTGGAAAAGCTGGTATTGCAAAGCGGCGGCGACGCGTTGGACAAGTTTCTGGACGAAGCCGAAAATTTAGATAAAAATAATAATAAAAATAATCCGGACGCGGCGTCATCCGGACAGGCCGGAAAGACGCCGGAAAGGGAGCGGAGAAATGGCTGAGAATCAACACCGGGCGGTATTGCAGAGCGACACCCCGCCCACGGAGGAGCAAAAACGCCGTCTCGCCGCTTTTATCCGCCGGAATTATTCGATAGAAATTCCCATCGAATGGGAGGACACGCCGGATTTAAAAGGCGGCTTCCGGCTCCATGTCGATCAGGACGTTTACGACTGGAGTTTGGAAGGCCGTATGCGTCAGTTCCATGAACGTATGGCGCAAATCGCGCCGGGGCCTAAAAACGTATTGCCGTTACTGCGCGACACAATGGAGAAATTTTATCCGGGCGTCGTGCGGGAGGAACGCGGCGAAGTGTTGACCGTCGGCGACGGAATCGCGCGGATTAAAGGCTTGCCTGACGCGGAATACGGTGAGATATTAGAATTTGATCAGGGCGTCCGGGGCATGGTGCAGGATTTGCGCGAGGACAGTTTAGGCTGCGTGTTATTCGGTGAGAATAACGTCCGCGCGGGCGATGTCGCGCGTTGTACGGGCCGGACGGCGGGAATGCCTGTCGGGATCGGATTCTTGGGCCGCGTGGTGGACGCCCTCGGAACGCCGATTGACGGCAAAGGCGCAATCGCCCATGACGGATTCAGACCGATTGAAATCCCCGCGCCGGGCATTTTAGAGCGTCAGTCCGTGGACAAGCCGCTTGAGACGGGAATATTATGTATAGATTCCATGTTCCCGATTGGACAGGGACAGCGTGAATTGATTATCGGCGACCGGCAGACCGGCAAAACGGCCATCGCGATTGATACGATTTTGAATCAAAAAGATCGGAAAGTAATTTGCATTTATGTCGCGATAGGGCAGAAATCAAGCTCCGTGGCGCAATTGGCGGCGAATCTGGAAAAACACGGCGCCATGGATTATACGATTATTATACACGCCTCGGCCAGCGCGCCGGCGGCGGAACAATATATCGCCCCTTACGCGGGAACGGCGTTGGCTGAGCATTTCATGTACATGGGACGTAATGTCTTAATCGTATATGATGATTTAAGCAAACACGCGATTGCGTATCGGACTTTGAGTTTATTATTAGAACGCTCTCCGGGCCGTGAGGCGTTCCCCGGCGACGTGTTTTACCTGCATTCAAGATTATTGGAACGCTCCGCGCATTTGTGCGACGAGTTGGGCGGCGGAAGTTTAACGGCTTTGCCGATTATCGAGACGCAGTCCGGCGACGTGTCGGCGTATATCCCGACAAATGTCATTTCGATTACAGACGGGCAGATTTATCTTGAAAGCGGCTTGTTCTTCTCCGGCCAGCGTCCGGCGGTCAATGTCGGCTTGTCCGTGTCCCGCGTGGGCGGCGACGCGCAGACGCAGGCCATGAAACGCTCTTCCGGATCGCTGCGTCTGGATTTGGCGCAGTATCGCGAAATGGAAGTGTTTACCCAGTTCGCCAGCGATTTGGACGAGACGACGAAACGCCAGTTGATTTACGGTCAGGGATTGATGCAATTATTACGGCAGGATCAATACGAACCCATGACGCGCCACCGGCAGGTGTGTTTATTAACCGCCGCCCTTGCCCATACGATAGAGATAATACCGATTGAAAATATCAAATCTTATCGCAAAGAATTATTGGACGCCATGGAGCGCGAAAACGGCGATGTATGCCGCCGGATAGACCGCAACGGCAAACTGACGGATGAGGATAAAGAAAGATTATTAAAAACGGCGAAATATTTCGCGTCGGAATATTTAAAACGCCTTGAAAGATTAAACCCCGGAGTCGAACGCCGTTCCGGGGATGACAGACGCGCCGGACAGGACCGCCGCGCCAATCCGGACGGACAACCGCCGGAAGGGCAAAAAGATATGCGTTCCGGACAGGATCGGCGCGCCGGGGATGACCGGCGAAAAAACAAATCCGGCGTCGCGAAGGCGGATATAAAATCCGGCGGCAATCAGACTTCGGGCGGTGATGCCTGATGGCAAGCGTCAAAGAAATCAAAGCCCGCATTGAGGGCGTCCGGGAAACCAGAAAAATCACGAACGCCATGTATCTTGTGGCGTCGACAAAACTGCGCCACGCCAGAGAGGCTCTGGACAAAACGCGGCCTTATTTTGACGCCACGCGGCGCGAGGTCAGCCGGATTTTCCGCGCCGGGGAAGTCGCCGACAGCCGTTATTTTTTCGATGAAAAAGGCGAAATCCCAAAAGGCGGCGTATGCGGGATTTTATTAATCACGGCGGATAAAGGCCTTGCCGGGTCTTATAACATGAACGCGATCCGGCGCGCCGAGGCGATTTTGAAAGAAAAACCGGATTCCCGTTTGTTCGTCGTCGGCGAATTCGGCCGGCGTCATTTCAGAATGCGTAAAATCCCCACGGAAGAGGATTTCCGTTACACCGCGCAGGATCCGACGTTGGACCGCGCCCGTAAAATCTGTACGCTGTTATTGGATTTATATGACCGGAAAGAATTAAATGAAATTATCGCGGTCTATACGGATATGAAAAGCGCGCTGAGTTCCACGGCGCAAGTCACGCGCTTGCTTCCGCTGGAACATTCGGCGATTTCGACATTATCTTTTCCGGACGCGCGGATTCACGC
>CAJOQY010000347.1 GCA_905236835.1 uncultured Oscillibacter sp.
AATCATGAATTATAAAATGATCGGCTTTGTGATAGGCCGGATATTATTGACGGAAGCGGCTTTGTTATGTCCGCCGCTGTTGACGGCGATATTATATCACGAATCCCCGCGCCCGTGGCTGTATACGATGGGATTGTTATTATTATGCGGCGGACTGCTGGGGATACGGCGTCCGAAAGACACGGCGGTCTATGCCCGGGAGGGCTTCGCCGTGGTCGCGGCGGCATGGGTATTGATGTCGGCTTTCGGCGCGCTGCCGTTCGTGTTTTCAGGGGACATTCCGGATTTTACGGACGCTTTTTTCGAGACGGTATCGGGATTCACGACGACGGGCGCGAGTATTTTAAAAGAAATCGAGCCGTTACATAAAGGCGTATTATTCTGGCGCAGTTTTACGCATTGGGTCGGCGGCATGGGCGTACTGGTGTTTGTCATGGCGATACTGCCCATGACGGACGGCCACGGAATGCACCTGATGCGCGCGGAAGTGCCGGGGCCGTCGGTGGGAAAACTGGTCAGCCGCATGAGCGACAGCGCGAAAATTTTATACGGCATTTACGCCGCTTTGACGGTTATTGAAATTATGATTTTATTATTGGCGAAAATGCCGTTATTCGACGCCTGTGTGAACGCGTTCGGCTCCGCCGGGACCGGCGGTTTCTCATGCCGGAATCTCAGTATAGGCGCGTATGATAATATTTTTTATGATTTTATTATCGGAACTTTCATGTTATTATTTAGTATTAATTTTAATTTATATTATTTTATATTAATCCGGCGTTTCCGGGACGTATTGCGCTCCGAGACGCTTTGGACGTTTTTAATCATTGTATTTTTATCCGTCGGCGCGATTACGATTGACATCGCGTATTTATATCATGACTCGATTTTCACGGGCTTCCGGTACGCTTATTTCCAAGTGGCGTCGATTATATCGACATCGGGATTTTCCACGGCGGATTTTAATCAATGGCCGCCGTTTTCAAAAACGATTTTAGTGATTTTAATGTTTATTGGCGCGTGCGCGGGCTCCACGGGCGGCGGCATGAAAGTCGACAGGATGATTATTTTATGGAAAGCGTCTTTGAGGGACATGAAAAAAATGCTCCATCCGAACGCCGTCGCGTCCGTAAGATTTGAGGATAAGCCCCTGCCGGAACGGAATATCTTAGGCGTTCACGCTTATATCGCCGTGTATTTCATGATTTTCACGGCGTCATGTTTATTATTATCGCTTGAACAGTTTGATTTAATCACGATTTTCACGGCGGTGGCGGCGTGTATTAATAACATCGGCCCCGGACTGGAAATCGTCGGACCGGCGGGCAATTTCGCGGGCTTCTCCGGATTCTCCAAATGGCTGTTGTCGTTTGATATGCTGATCGGGCGGCTTGAGATTTTCCCGATGATTTTATTATTCGCGCCGTCGATGTGGCGGCGTGGGCGTCTGGTGCTGGGGCGGCGCGTGAGATGAGATGAAATATTTTTGATTGATTTTTTGTCACAAGAGGCATATAATCAGAAAAATCCGGTGAAGATAAATAAATCAAAATAAAATCATAAGCGAATATATAAATATTGATGATGAAATAAATATTAAAAAACGGAGGACGCGAAAAAAATGGAGCGAATATCAAAGCGAGATTATAATTTAACCATGCTGTGTGATTTTTACGAGCTGACCATGGGCAACGGATATTTTTTGTCCGGCAAGGCGGATAAAATCACATATTTTGATCTGTTTTTCCGTGACGTGCCGGATCAAGGCGGATTCGCCATCTGCGCGGGATTGGAACAGGTCATTAATTATATACAGGATTTGCGTTTTGACGGGGATGATATAGAATACCTGCGCGGACGGGGGATGTTT
Organism: uncultured Oscillibacter sp.; assembly: GCA_905236835.1. Taxonomy (GTDB): domain Bacteria; phylum Bacillota; class Clostridia; order Oscillospirales; family Oscillospiraceae; genus Oscillibacter. The sequence continues at coordinate 1,871 of CAJOQY010000347.1, forward strand.
TCGGAAAAGTTTCTGGAATATCTGCGGGAGTTCAAATTCACGGGCGACATATGGGCGATTCCGGAGGGGACGCCGGTTTTTCCGCGCGAACCGCTGATCACCGTCCGCGCCCCGGCGATAGAGGCGCAACTGCTGGAGACGTTTTTATTATTAACTGTCAATCATCAGAGTTTGATCGCCACGAAAGCGAACCGCGTTGTCCGGGCGGCGGAAGGCCGGGTGGTGCTGGAATTCGGCTCCCGGCGCGCGCAGGGGATTGACGCCGCTGTCGTGGGGGCGCGTTCGGCGTATATCGGCGGATGCAAAGGCACGGCCTGCGCGCTGTCGGATCAGGTTTACGGCGTCCCCGCGGGGGGAACCATGGCCCACGCGTGGATCCAGATGTTTGACACGCAATATGAGGCTTTTAAAACGTATTGTGAAATTTACCCGAATAACGCGACGCTGCTTGTGGATACTTATAATACGCTGCAATCCGGCGTCCCGGACGCGATACGGGCCTTTAATGAAGTATTAAAGCCCTTGGGGATCAAAAAATGCGGAATCAGATTGGATTCCGGCGACATCGCGTATTTGTCCCGGAAAGCGCGTAAAATGCTGGACGACGCCGGATGGACGGAATGCCGGATTTCCGCGTCTAATTCGCTGGATGAATATATTATCCGCGATTTGTTCCGGCAGGGCGCGAAAATTGATTTATTCGGCGTGGGCGAAAGATTAATCACGTCTAAAAGCGCGCCGGTATTCGGCGGCGTGTATAAACTTGTCGCCGTTGAGAACGCTAACGGCGAGATTCTGCCCAAGATTAAAATCAGCGAAAACGTGGATAAAATCACAAATCCGCATTTTAAAAATATATATAGATTATATAATAACAAAAGCGGCAAAGCGGAGGCGGATTATATCTGCCTGCGCGATGAAAAAATAGATTCCTCAAAGCCGCTGGAATTGTTTGACCCGGACGCGACTTGGAAACGCAAAATTTATCAGGATTTCACAATCAGGCCGTTACAGGAACAGATATTTAAAAACGGCAAGTTGATTTATCAATTACCGTCCCTGCCCGAAATTCAGGCCTACTGCGCCGAACAGACGGATTTATTATGGGACGAAGTCAAACGCTTTGACAATCCGCATACTTATTATGTGGATCTGTCGCAAAAGCTCTGGGATTTGAAGCAGGATTTATTAAACCAACGCCGGGGAAAATAATATTAAAATATAATTTAAATATAAATTAAAATAAAAAGGGGGCGTAAGCGGCTGTGAAAATGCGGGAGGACATGGAACGGACGGAACGCCGGATTTCCGCCGCCGTTTGTATCGCCCTTTGCGTCATCGGCATCGCGGTCCAGATCGCGACAACGCTGTTATTGACGGCGTATCTGCGGGACAAAGCCGGTTATGTGTATTTAATCCTGCAATTATTGGCTTTGATCTGCGGGATTGTGATTTATCAGCGTCCGGGGAGTCCGAGTTTCCGTCTGGCGTGGATATGCCTGTTAATGGCCGTCCCCGCGGCGGGGATGATATTGTTTTTGCTCTGGGGCGGGGTGAAACAGGCCAAAGAGTTAAGCCTGAAAAAAATCCCGCCGATGGAGCCGGATTTGGACGCGGTTCAAAAAAGCCGGGAAAATTTAAACGCCCTCCGGACGCGTTCCCCCGCGTGGGGTCGTCTGGCGGCGTATTTGATCAAACGGAATAATTTATTATATCATCGCACGACGGCGCGTTATTTCCCGGACGGCACAGGCTTTTTTCGTGATTTGATAGAGCGTATCCGGCTGGCGCGGCGGTATATATTTCTGGAATATTATATTCTCGCGGAAGGGGAAATCTGGAATAAAATTTTTGATAATTTAAAGCGCCGCGCCGCGTCCGGAGTGGAAATTTATATTATTTTCGACGATTTTGGGAATTTATTTCGCTTTTCGGATCCATCATTGAAAGCCATGCAGGACGCCGGGATTCACGTTGAGATGTTCAATCCCGTGCATCATTCGATACCAAGGGCGTATTTTAATTACCGGGATCATCGGAAAATCGCGGTCATTGACGGCGTGACGGCCTATACGGGCGGAATCAATCTCGCCGATGAGTACGCGAATTTAATAGAACGATACGGGCATTGGAAAGACAGCGGCGTAAGAATCGACGGGGACGGCGCGTGGGAATTCGCCGCCATGTTTATCCGTATGTGGAAGCGTTTAAAACGCGCGTTCCCCCATCCGGATGAATATTACCGGGCGGATATGTCAAATTCCAAAGACGCCGGAAATTCAAAGCCGCGCCAAAAGGCGCGCCTCTCCGGGGAAATCGCGGCGCCGGATGATTCCGGTTTCTGCCAGCCGTTTTCCGACGGTCCGGGACGGCGGCCCGATCATCCGATTGAGGAAATTTATCTGCAATTGATTTCATCCGCGCGGGAAATATTATATATCACAACGCCTTATTACGCCGTGGAGGACGCCATGCAGGAGGCGTTATGTATCGCCGCTGACGCCGGCGTGGACGTGCGGTTATGCGTCCCGGCGATTCCGGATCATAAAT
>CAJOQY010000348.1 GCA_905236835.1 uncultured Oscillibacter sp.
CCGCGCCTCTTGCATATTGCCGCCGGACGCGTTATAATCAAAATCAAATTGAGAGAAAGCGAGGTTCGCGTATATTATCATGAAACGCAGTGAAATTAACGCCGCGCTCCGGGAAATGGAACGGATGATCGCCGATTACCGGATTGCCCTCCCGCCGTTCTGTTCGTTTACCCCGGAACAGTGGAACAATATCGGCCATGAATACGACGAAATCCGGGACTGTATGCTCGGCTGGGATATTACCGATTACGGCCTTGGCAAGTTTGACGAAGTCGGCTTTTCTTTGATTACCATCCGCAACGGCAATCGCGCGATGCCGGAAAAATATCCCAAAGTCTACGCCGAAAAATTATTATATTTAAAAGAAAACCAGTATTCCCCCAATCATTTTCACTGGTACAAAACGGAAGATATTATCAACCGCGGCGGCGGAAATGTTCTGATCCGCGTGTATAATTCCCTGCCCGATGAGGAAATGGATAAAATCTCTGATGTTACGGTTCACACGGACGGTCGGACATACACGGTCCCGGCGGGGACGCGGATTCGCCTGACGCCCGGCGAAAGCATTCATATTCAACAGCGGCTGTATCATGATTTCACGGTGGAGCCGGGGACGGGCGCGGTATTATTGGGCGAAGTCAGCCAGTGCAACGATGACAATACGGACAATCGTTTTAATCCGCCCGTGGGACGCTTCCCCAAAATCGAGGAGGATGAGCCGCCGTACCGCCTTCTCTGCGGCGAATATCCGCCCGCTAAATAAATAATAAAATAATAATATATGATGAAATATAAATCAGGAGGACGGTTAAGTTGCGAAAAAAATTCCGAAACGTGATCCCGTGGATCATATTCTGTCTCGCGGGAACGGCTTTGAACGTGGCGGGATCAAGGCTGGTTGTCCTGACGGGCCTGCCTCTGTATCTGGATGTGGCGGGAACTGTCCTGACCGCCGCGATTGGGGGTTATCTGCCCGGCATTGTGACCGGTTATCTCTCAAATCTGTTCAACAGCGCGTATGATCCTATTTCCGTCTTTTACTGCGTGGTCAGCGTCCTGATTGCCGTATCCGCGACGTTTTTATATCAAAAAGGCTTCTTCCGGAAATTCCCTGATATACTCCTGCCCGTTTTGGTTTTCGCGCTTTTGGGCGGGGGAATTGGATCCGTCATGGGCTGGTTTCTGTATGGATTTGACATAACGTCGGGCGTATCCGCGCCGCTGGCCATAGGGCTTTCTCAAAGCGGCGCGTTCTCCCCGTTCGCCGCGAAACTCACGGCGGATTTCCTGATTGATCTGGCGGACAAGGCTTTGATCGTCCTGATCGCGGCGCTTGTCCTGCGCTTCGCGCCTCTTCGGCTGGAACAAATTCTCGGCGTCCCGATCCGGCGCGGCGCGAATCCGGAAAATAATATAAATGATAATATTAAAACAGGCGCGTCGTCCCTGCGGACAAAAATCACGCTCTTGATTTCGGTGTCCATCCTGCTGATCGCCGTGTCCGGCTCCGGCATCACGTTTCTGCTGTACCGTCAGGCCGTGATTGACGAGCATATCAAAATGGGACAGGGCATCGCGGAACTCGCGGCGGGTTCTATTAATCCAGACGCCGTGGATGTTTATCTTTCGCGCGGAGAAAGCGCGGAAGGCTACCGGGAAACGGAAGATACGCTCTATCGAATCCGGAAAAGCTCGCCCGATATTCTGTATGTTTACGCCTACCGGATTCTTCCGGACGGCTGTCATGTGGTGTTTGATCTGGACACGGAAGATATGCCCGGCTCCGAACCGGGTGAAATTATACCGTTTGACGAATCATTTACGGATTACATCCCCGCCCTGCTCGCCGGAGAATCTATAGAACCGATTATTTCCAACGATTCCTACGGATGGCTTCTGACCGTCTACGCGCCTGTTTATAACGGCGCGGGCGAATGCGTCTGTTACGCGGCGGCTGATATTTCCATGTTGACGCTCCGTGCCAACGAATTAAATTTCATGGCGCGGGAAATTTCCCTCTTTTTTGGATTTTTTATTTGCATTCTTGCCGTCGCGCTTTGGCTGGCCGATGAAAACGTGATTTCGCCCCTCAACGCGATTGCCCGCGCCGCCGGGACGTTCGCCTATGACAGCGAAGAAGCCCGCGCCGAAAGCGTCAAAGCTATTCAGGATCTGGATATTCATACCGGGGACGAAATCGAGAATCTTTACAGGGCGATTCTGAAAACCACCGGGGACACGATGGATTATATCGCCGATTCACAGAAAAAAGCGGAGACGATCACGAAAATGCAGGACGGTTTGATCGTCACGCTTGCCGATCTCGTTGAAAGCCGGGATCAGAATACCGGGGATCATGTACGCAAGACGGCGGCCTATACGAAAATTATCATGGAGCAGATGAAGCGGGACGGCGTTTACGCCGATCAACTGACGGATGAATTCGTGGCGGAGGTCATCAGCGCCGCGCCCCTGCACGATCTGGGCAAAATCCATGTGCCGGACGCGGTTTTGAATAAGCCCGGACGCCTGACGGAAGAGGAATTCCGCGAAATGAAAGGGCATACCAACGCCGGAAAGGATATTTTGACGCAGGTTATCGCGATTACGCCGGATACCGGCTATCTGCGGGAGGCGCGGAATCTGGCGGCGTTTCATCACGAACGCTGGGACGGTTCGGGTTATCCGTGCGGACTGGCTGGAAATGACATCCCGCTGTCGGCGCGCGTTATGGCGGTCGCGGACGTGTTTGACGCGCTTGTGTCGCGCCGTTCTTATAAAGAAGCCTTCCCGTTTGAGAAAGCCATTCAGATTATACGGGAGGGATCCGGCAGTCATTTTGATCCGCAAATCGCCGAGGCGTTTCTGCGCGCCGAGTCGGAAGTCCACCGCGTCGCCGACGCATTTCAGAAATAAATCCGCCTGAGCGCACGCGCGGGAGAATTTTGATGGATATGATAAATTATAAATTATAATATAAAATATATAAATATTATAGAATCATATACGAATGTGAGGAAAATTATGTTTACAGACAATTATTTCGCGAGATTGAATCTGCCGGACGACGTGCGGGAAGCGTTATCCAAATGCCGTGTGCTTGCCTACGCGCAAACCCATGAGGAACTGGAAGAAATGGTATACGGCCCCACCCGCACTTCACGCTATGACGTGCAATATATGATAGAAGGCCGCATGAACAAAGAGGCGGAAGTCGTGCGCTGCAAAAACGGCTGCGCGGCGAATTTCATGGAGGATTATATGCGCCGCCGCGATCCCGATACGATGACAATCGGCGACGATCTGCCCACGGACAAGCCCCGTTTTAAAGACCGTTTCGGTTATGATTTCTCCAAACTCCGCGCAGAAACGCTGGAATGGCTGTCCAAACAGATGGTATTATTATTGCCCTTCACAGCCGGGGACCGGGTTCACGGATCGCCCAGCCTGCTGGTCTGCCCGATCAACGCCACGTTTTTCGCGCTCGGATTGGCCAATATGCAGGGCTTTGTCAGCATTTTAGATATTCCCGAGCATTATACCCCCCGGTCTATTATCTACGTCGCCCCGCCGTTCAGACAGACGCATTTTGACGGCAAACAGATCGTCGTGCATAACCGGAGCGAAAATCTTCATGAAGTATTTTCTTATAATCTTTATCCCGGCCCCAGCGCGAAAAAAGGCGTGTTTTCGATTTTATTGGACATTGGCGAGCAGGAAGGCTGGATATGCTGTCACGCGTCGGCGGCCATGCTGGAAACGCCATATGAAAATGAAGTCGTATTCATGCACGAGGGCGCGTCCGGCGGCGGCAAGAGCGAAATGCTGGAGGATTTCCATCGGGGGGAGGAAAATCGCGTCTTAATCGGCGAAAGCACGGAAACCGGCGAAAAATATTATTTAACCATCCGCGAAAGCTGTAAAATTTATCCCATCGCGGATGATATGGCCTGCGCGTATAAAGATATGCAGGACCCGGAGAGCGGCAAATTAACAATCGTGGACGCCGAGGACGGCTGGTTCCTGCGCATGGACGGCGACAACGCGTATGGCGACAATCCCGCGTATGAAAAAGTCTCGATTCACCCGCCGAAGCCGTTGTCGTTTTTCAATATCGAAGGCACAGCCGGGGCGACGGCTTTGATCTGGGAACATACGATAGAATCCAACGGCAAACCCAATTCCAATCCCCGCGTGATTATCCCCCGGAATATGATCGGCAATATTATCCCGGATGACAGGCCCATGCAGGTGGATGTCAGATCATTTGGCGTCAGAATGCCGCCGTCGTCGTCCGCGAATCCGAATTACGGCGTCATGGGGATGCTGCAGGTTATCCCGCGTTCTCTGGCGTGGGTATGGCGTCTGGTTTCCCCGCGCGGATTTAATAATCCCAGTATCGCGGACGCCAACGCGGGCGCGGGATTGACCGCCGAGGGCGTCGGCTCTTACTGGCCGTTCGCCACGGGGAGAAAAGTCACGCAGGCCAATATGTTATTGGATCAAATCATGTCCGCGCCGAATACGTTAAATGTCTTGATTCCCAATCAGCATATCGGCGTTTATCGCATTGGATTCGCCGGGGAATGGCTCAGCCGGGAATATCTGGCGCGGCATCTCGGCACGGTCCGCGCGAAGCATTTAATGCCCGCCCGCTGCCCGATTTTCGGCTATTCGCTCGATGAAATGAAAATCGACGGACAATATATCCGCCAGACGTTTTTACGTCCGGAAACGCAGTCCCGCCTTGGCGAGGAAAGCTATGACATCGGCGCGAAAATCCTGACGGATTTTATCAAGGCCGAGTTGAAACAGTTCCAGACGGACGATCTTTCCCCGCTTGGCCGTGAAATCATCAAATGCGTCATGAAAGACGGAAATCTTGACGATTATTTGTCCCTCACGCCCATGAAATTAAAATAAAAATTTTTATCTCATTTCTCGCTGTTTCTTGCCATTTCTTGTCCCCCTCTCTTGAATGAAGAGAGGGGGATTGTCTTGATTGTGATATTCGCCAAATATTGGCCGCTTTTATTGTGCAAAACAGGGAAAACAAATCCGCCCCTTGACAGATAAAAAATCGCGTGATATATTTTATTCATAAGTCTGACATAGGGCAAAGGACAAAGGACAAATCAGGGATAAGAGGACGGAGGGAGAGTCAATGAAAATTGGCAAACGAATCGCGGCGGCGCTGTTCGCCGCCTGTCTCCTGAGCGTAAGCCTGACGGCCTGCGGCGGAGGCGGAAACGCGGTCACGAACGGGGAATATCAGAGCGTCAATCTGGCGATGGCCGTCAACGGCACGGATACGCAGATTGACTCCCTCGTGGCGAACTATTTCGCCGATCTGGTCATGGAACGCTCCGGCGGCGCGGTCGTGGTGGACGTGTTCCCCAATGATACGCTCGCGGGCGGCAACGCGACGAAAGGCATTGAATATATCGCCGTCGGCGGATCGGATCTGGGCGCGTATGCCACAAGCGTTTTGGCGAATCTGGAACCGAAAATGTCCGTCGCCACGATTCCGTGGTCATTTTAATCGCCGGATGTTTTCTGGATTCCACGTCGGCGTTATATATCTTTACGCCGCTGTTCGCGCCTGTGGCCACGGCGCTTGGCATCAGCCCCATTCACTTGGGCGTCGTCATGATTGTCAATCTGGCGATTGGCCTGTTTACCCCGCCGGTGGGCGTCAATCTCTATGTCGCCTGCGGTATCGGCGATATTAAAATTGAGGAAATCTCAAAAGGCATTATCCCCTGTTTAATCGCGGAATTGGTTGTGCTGTTGTTATGCACTTACGTCCGCTTCGTGTCGACGATGTTCATTGGATAATATTTTTATCAATCAATCTCACGCCGAGAAAACAAATCGCCCTCCGGATTTCTCCGGGGGACGGTTTTTTTATTTATTTATCTAACGATATATTTCCCGTCGATGTCCGATTTCAAGAATTAAAATTACAATCCGTTCTTCCTGAATTTCGCAAATCAAACGATAATCGCCGACACAATACCGCCATTGTCCGCGCCGATTTTCTGTCAGTCCTTTGCCGTGCGCATAGGGATTTTCACAATCCAC
>CAJOQY010000349.1 GCA_905236835.1 uncultured Oscillibacter sp.
ATAGATTTTATCCCCCGTGATTTTTAATTTAAATTTTGCGCTTGTCAATCACGCGGACGGCTTTTCCCTCGCTCCGGGCAATCGACTTCGGCGCGACAAGCGTGACTTTCGCCGTCAATCCAAGCATGGAGCGCAAGCCTTCCACAAGCGCTTTCTGACGCTTGTTAATCTCGCCCATATTATCCGTGAACATTTCCGGCGTCATCTCCACCTGTACATCCAGCGTGTCCGTATGATTGACCCGATCCACGATAATCTGATAATTGGCCGGATAGCCCTGATTTAACAAGACCGTCTCAATCTGCGACGGGAACACGTTCACGCCGCGGATAATCAGCATATCGTCAGAACGCCCGCGCGGTTTCGACATTTTAACGTGAGTGCGTCCGCAGGGGCATTTCTCATGCGTCAATACGCATATATCCCGCGTCCGATAGCGCAATAACGGGAACGCTTTTTTCGTAATCGACGTGAAAACAAGTTCGCCCTGTTCGCCGTCCGGCAATACCTCTCCCGTTTTAGGATCAATAATCTCGGCGATAAAATGATCCTCATTGATGTGCATTCCCGACTGCGCGGAACACTCAAAAGACACGCCGGGGCCGGATAATTCCGTCAGGCCGTAAATATCATAAGCCTTAATGCCAAGCGTATTCTGAATATCCCGCCGCATTTCCTCGGACCACGCTTCCGCGCCGAAAATACCGGCTTTTAACGGGATTTCATCCGGCGTCAGTCCCATTTCTTTCATCGTCTCGCCGATATACGCGGCGTATGACGGCGTGCAGCATAAAATCGTGGCGTTCAAATCCCGGATGAACATGATCTGTCGTTCCGTGTTGCCGGACGATGTCGGAATCGTCAGACAGCCCACTTTGTGACTGCCGCCGTTCAGACCCGGGCCGCCCGTGAACAGGCCATATCCATAAGACACCTGACACACGTCCTCATTGGAACCGCCGGCGGCGACAATCGCGCGGGCGCAGCAGGTCTCCCACAGGTCAATATCTTCCAGCGTATAAAACGCCACAACGCGCTTGCCGGTCGTCCCGGACGTGGATTGAATCCGGACGCAGTCTTTCAGCGGCACGGCCAGCAATCCGTATGGATACGCCTCCCGCAAATCGTCTTTGCTTAAAAACGGGAGTTTATATAAATCATCGCGGGATTTTATATCATCCGGCGTGACGCCTTTTTCTTCCATCTTGCGGCGATAATACGGCACGTTGTCCCAGACGTGTTTGACCTGTTTGACAAGCCGTTCATCCTGCCACTGTTTGATCTCTTCCCGGCTCGCGGTTTCGATCTCAGGCTGATAATATTTTTCCAAAACAATCTCATCCTTTCCATCCGCGCGCATTCATATTATAATAATCCTATTAAAATACTATTCAACGCGGTTTTTGCGCGATATTCATGAACGATTCATTCAATTAAATCACGAAATAATTTATTAAACTAATTCGCTGATTCTTTACTATCCGAAAGCGTCCGGCCACACCATACAGCGGGAAAATTTATAAAATATTATAATTCCCCCTGTATGGCGGTTGGTTTAATCAAGGCGTTTATTTTTCATCTAACAGGCGGGACAGACCCAGAGAAATCAGACCCATACCAATCCATTCGCCCGGACCGGTGGAGAATCCGGGATAAAAATTTCTGTCCGAACCGCCCGCCGCCCAAATTGTCAAGACAAGATATATCACGGCGAAAAGCAGGCACAGCCAGCCCCACACCCGCAGAGCATAGCGTAAAATCCGATTGTTCATGTATCCATCTCCCGCCCGCGTCCGCGTTTCAATCACGCGTTTTTGCCAAGCTCGAACGCCTTTTGATTTAATTCCAAAAACTTCGGCGGAACCATCGCTTGTAAAGCCTTTTGCCACGCCTCTTCCGGCCAGTCGAAATAATGCGACAATCTGCCCATCAGGACAATATTCACGGCCTTACTGCTTCCGGCCTGTTCCGCCAATGCCAGACAGTCCAGCGCGTCGACTTTCGCCCCGGCGGATTTCATTTTCTCCACCAGATTTTCCGGATATTGCGCCGCCCCCGTAATCACCGGCATAGGATCAATTCGCTGTGTGGACGTGATAATCTGTCCGCCGGGTTTCAAATACGCCATCCAACGCGCCGCTTCTAATAATTCAAAAGAAACAATCGCGTCCGCGCCGCCCTTGTCAATCACGGGCGAATAGACTTTATCGCCGTATCTGACATACGTCACGACGCTCCCGCCGCGCTGGGACATCCCGTGAACCTCGGAAACTTTCACGTCATAGCCCTGTTCAAGCAATAAACAGCCCAATAATTTGCTTGCCAATAAACTGCCCTGTCCGCCGACGCCGACAATCATAATGCTTTTCGTCTCCAAAACTCACGCCCCCTTTCCGGCGTTGTTATCCGCCGCGCTTTCAAACGCGTTGAACTTGCAAAGCTGTTCGCACACGCCGCAGCCGACGCATAACGTATCGTCCACGCGGGCTTTGCCGTTCTTGATCGAAATCGCCGGGCAGCCGATACGCATACAGGATTTGCACCCCACGCATTTTTCACGGTTGACTTTCAACGGCGGATTATGCTTGACGTATTTCAATAACGCGCACGGACGCCGCGAAATGATCACAGACGGCTCGTCAGCGGCTAATTCCTCCCGGACGGCTTTTTCCGTCTCGGCCAAATTATATGGATCCGCCACGCGGACGCGTTCAAATCCCATAGCGCGGCACAGGCTTTCCAGATCAATTTTGCCCGCCGGATCGCCTTTGATATTATATCCCGTCGTCGGATTCTGCTGGTGTCCCGTCATGCCGGTAATAGAATTATCTAATATAATCACCGTGGAATTTGATTGATTATACGCGATATTAGCAAGACCCGTCATGCCGGAGTGCATAAACGTCGAATCGCCGATGACAGCGACGGTCTTGTTTTCGCTGTCTTTGCCAAGCGCTTTATTAAATCCATGAATCGCGCTGACCGACGCGCCCATACACAATGTCATTTCCATCGCCGACAGCGGCGCGACCGCGCCAAGCGTATAACAGCCAATATCGCCAAGTACCGTCGCTTTACATTTATTCAACGTGTAGAACAATCCCCGGTGCGGGCAGCCCGCGCACATGACCGGCGGACGCGGCGGAATCGACTCGTCAAGCGCTTTCCCCTCCGGGACCGGCATACCTAACTTTCCGGCGATCATATTCTGTGAAAATTCGCCTAATAACGAAAATTGATCTTTGCCGACGGGATTCAATCCCAACTCCCG
>CAJOQY010000350.1 GCA_905236835.1 uncultured Oscillibacter sp.
ATCACACGAAAAAAACGGATCCGCAATCCGGACAAATCCCGGATGATTCTTGGGATTATATTTTTAATTCTGGCGCTGTGCGTGTTATTCCGGCGGTCTTACCGGGACGCGGTCGTCCTGCGCTGGATGTCCGTGTGTTTTCCGGGCTTGATTGGCTACGGCTATAACGGATTTTTGATATTGATTTTTTTCCGGGCGGCGGGGATTCTTGGCGCGGATATAGTATTATATGGCCGATCCCGGCGTCCGGTCATGAAGCCGCTGGCCGCGACGCTGGCAATTCCGGTCATCTGGGGCGCGATGGGGCATTTGCAGACCAATATGCCCTTGAGCGCGGACGGCTGGGGCAGTATTTTGTCGCATTTATGGCGGACGGGACAGGCTATGCGGTCCGGCGGCGTACTGGGCGGACTGATCGCGGAAATCGGCGGATATTTACTGCCAAAACCCGTGATTTTAATCCTGCTGGCGGTTTTATTTTTATGGCTGATTTTATTATCCATGCGGCAGTCGCCGGCGTCGATTTTAAATCTGATGGAATCCGTCAGGATTTATGACAAAAAATTAGCGTCGGAAGATAAAAAGGCGAAAAATATCAAAACGCCTGTCAGGGAGCGCGAACGCGCGGCGGGCAAAAAACGCGTACAGACGCAAGCCGAGGCGGAGGAGCCGTTCTGGCCATCGTTCGCGTCCGGACCGGAGGACGAGGAGGCTTTATCAGCCGGGCGGCGTACATCGAAACGGAAAGGCGGAATATTCAAACGGCTGTCCGGCTGGCTGTCCGGACTTGGCCGAAAGACGGACGGGACGGCAAGCGATTTCAAATCCCGGAAAAGCGAAAAATCCGGCGGGAAGCCGTATTGGATGGATTTGATTTCCGGGCTTCCGTTATTCGCGCGCCTGTCCGAATGGGCGGGTCTGAACCGGAATTTGAAAGGCGCGAAACAAGGCGCGAAACGGAAAAAAGCCGCGCGAAACAAATATTCACCCGCGGAACTTCCAGCGGAATCCAGTATGCCGGACGCGGAAAATCTTGATATGGATATGACGGATACGGATCAGGATGATATGGATTCGTTGTCCGGCAAATCAAACGCGGCGAAATCCGGGAAAAAATCGAAAAACGCGGCGGGATCGGATCAAAAAGCAAAATCCGCGCGGGAATCGCGAAACGCGGTTGATATTGAGCGTAATCATGACCGGCGTCAGGCGGCGAAACCGGCTGTTTCGCTGGAGAAAAAAGATTTAAAAAATATCACTCCGGATGAGCGTTTAAAGCCCAAAAAATCCTCCGCGTATGTCGGGGAATATCACGGGCCGAATTTTGAGAAATGGCTGAAAAAAAGTCCGGCTCCCCGGAAAGGCGAAACCGACGCGGAATTTGAGATAGAATCCAAGAGATTAACGGACACGCTGAGAAGTTTCGGCGTGCGGGCCATCCCGGAGGGGAAACCGGTCCGCGGACCGTCGGTCACGCGTTATGATTTCAAACTTGCCAAGGGGACGAAGTTAAATAAAGTCACGGGGCTTGCCGATGATATAGCCATGGTTCACGGCTGGGAACGGGTACGAATCGCGCCGATTCCAAATCGTTATTCCGTGATCGGCATAGAGGCGCCGAACAGAAATCCCGTGCCGGTGTTTTTATTGGACGTGCTGAAATCCCCGGAATTTTTAAAGCAAAAAAGCGTCTCCCCCACGACATTCGCGCTGGGGCGGGATATAAACGGCAAAAATATCGCCGTAATCTTGGAGCAACTGCCCCATATGCTGATTGCCGGGACGACAGGCTCCGGGAAATCCGTCTGCATGAATTGTTTAATTATCAGCATGCTGGGCGCGAAACCGGACGAAGTGAGTTTTATCATGATTGATCCGAAAATGGTCGAACTCGCGCCGTATAACGGCATTCCGCATCTGCTGCATGATGTCGTGACGGACCCGAAAAAAGCGGCGGGCGCGTTACAGTGGACGGTATCTGAAATGATGAGAAGATATAAAACATTCTCGGAAAACGGCGTGAAAAAACTGGAAGAATATAATCAGCTTGTACGGGGAAAGAAAAAAGCGGACGAGGGACCCATGCCCAGCGTGATTGTCGTGATTGACGAACTGGCGGATTTAATGATCGCGGCGGCGAAGGAAGTGGAAGAGTCTATTATGCGTATCGCGCAGATGGGACGCGCCGCCGGGATTCATTTGGTAATCGCCACGCAAAGGCCGTCGGCGGATGTGATTACAGGCCTGATGAAAGCGAATATCCCGAGCCGGATCGCGTTCGCCGTCGCGTCAAGCATGGAATCGAGAATTATACTGGATACCACGGGCGCGGAAAAATTAGTGGGCCGGGGCGATATGTTATACGCGCCTTTGGGCGGCGGCAGAATCCGCGTGCAGGGCTGTTATATCTCCCCGCGTGAGATTGAGGATATATTATCGGAGATCAAAAGCCGCAACCCGGACGGGGGCGATTATTATCAAAGCGGCAAAGATGATTTGAAAGCCAGCATAGAGGCGGAAACGCCGGTGAATATCAAAATCCCCGAAAAAGAGACGCGTCCGGAAAATGAAAGAGACGAATTATTTCCGGCGGCGGTTGATATAATATTAGAAACCGAACAGGCGTCCGTTTCCATGTTACAGAGAAGATTAAAATTAGGCTACTCCCGCGCGGCGCGTTTAATCGACCAGATGGAACAAAAAAATTATATCGG
>CAJOQY010000351.1 GCA_905236835.1 uncultured Oscillibacter sp.
AAAATTATATAAACTGGGGGATTTGATATGCTGGTGGAGACAAAAGCGAGAGTCGGCGTGTTCGCGATAGCGCTGGGGGCGTACCTGCCGCAGTTCCCGTCGCTGGTCCCGGAATTTCAGGGACAGTACGCGGATTTTAAACGCATGATTCCCGAGAGCGTGGAGTTGATTGACGGCGGCATTGTCACGACGAAAGAACAGGCGATGGCGGCGGGCGACAAATTCCGCGCGGCGGATGTCGATCTTGTGGTGTTACAGCTTTTGACATACGCGACTTCTTATAATATGCTTCCCGCCGTGCGGGATCTGGATGTGCCTGTGGTTCTGGTGAATTTGCAGAAGAAAAAGGCGCCGGATTACGCCAACACGGACACGGCGACATGGCTTGGCGAATTATACGCCTGCGGCGCGGTCGGCGAAATGGTGGCTGATTTGGAACGCGCGGGAAAGCGTCACGCGGTCATTACGGGCGTCGTGGAGGGCGGCGATCCGGCGGCGCGGGCGGAGATTGAGGATTGGTGCAAGGCCGCGCAAGTGCGCCGCCGCTTCCGTGATACGAATCTTGCGCAGATTGGCCGCCCCTATCCCGGCATGATGGATTTATATATCGACGAGACGAATTTATATCACCGGATGTTTTTATATACCAAGCAATTTGACTGGGAAAAAATGTGGGCGATCGCGGATAATATTACAGACGAAGACGCGATCCGCGCCAAGGCGCGCGATATTTTAGACACGTTTGACATCGAGGGCGGCGGGACGATTGAAAAAGTCTGGGATATGGCGAAATACGTCGTCGCGTTTGAACAGTGGGTCAAAGAAGAGAAAATCGCCTTTGTCGCCTCGCATTATGACGGTTTCGCGCAGGGCAAAGCCGGCGTATTGGACAGCATGCTGATTCCGGCGTTTTCCATGCTGATCAAACAGGGCGTCGCCTGCGCGGTCGAGGGCGATATAAAAGTATCCATGGCAATGGGGATTCTCAAAACAATCGCCGGCATGGGTCAGTTATCTGAAATGTATTCGATTGATTTCGATCAGGATATTTGTATCATCGGGCATTCCGGCTCCGGAGACGCGGATATATCCGCGCAAAAGCCGACGATGAAAATCGTCCCGGTATTCCACGGCAAGACGGGCGGCGGCTATTTAACCCAATTTTATCCCCATCTCGGCCCGGTCACATATCTTGGCATTACGCAGGACAGGGACGGGCATTTTAAATTTGTCGTGGCGGAAGGCGTGAACGAACCCGGACCTATTTTCACGTTTGGCGATACGAATATGAGAACGCGGTTCGCCATCGGCGCGCGGGAATTCTGCAACCGCTGGAGCGAAGCCGGTCCCACGCATCATATGGCGGCGGCGTCCGGGCGGCATATCGACACGATTTTGAAAGTCGCGAAAATCTTTAATGTCCCGGTGGACGTGATTACAAGATAATAATAAATAAAAATTATAAAATTATAAAATTATAAAAATGATAAAATTCAGGAAAAAGGAAGATTATATAACATGAAAGTCTTGGACGCGGAATTTGTAAAGGGCTTTATGCGTATGGCGGACGACGGCTGGCGGCAGGGCTGGCACGAACGCAACGGCGGCAATTTAAGCTATCGCGTGAAGCCGGAAGAAGTGGAAGCCGTGCGGGAGGAATTCCGCCCCGGCGAATGGAAAGCGATAGGCGCGAGCGTCCCGAAACTGGCCGGGGAATATTTTCTCGTCACAGGCTCCGGGAAATATTTCCGCAACGTGACGATTCAGCCGGAGGATTCGTTCTGTATTATTGAATTAGACAGCAAAGGCGAAAATTACCGGATTTGCTGGGGACTGGTCAACGGCGGACGCCCCACAAGCGAACTGCCGTCGCATTTGATGAACCACGAGGTCAAATTTATCGCCACGGGCGGCAAACATCGCGTGATCTATCACGCCCACCCGGCCAACACGATTGCCTTGACGTTCGTTCTGCCGCTGACGGATGAGGCGTTCACGCGGGAATTATGGGAAATGGCGACGGAATGCCCGGTGGTCTTTCCGGGCGGAATTGGCGTTGTGCCGTGGATGGTCCCCGGCGGGCGGGAAATCGCCGCGGCCACATCGGAACTGATGAAACAATACGACGTGGCGATTTGGGCGCATCACGGGATGTTCTGTTCCGGCGAGGATTTTGACCTGACATTCGGCTTAATGCACACGGTGGAAAAATCCGCCGAGATTCTTGTGAAAGTCCGCTCCATGCAGCCGTATAAGCGCCAAACGATACAGCCCGATGATTTCCGCCATCTGGCGAAAGATTTTAACGTGACTTTGCCTGAGAAATTCCTGTACGAAAAGCATTGATATAAATCAATAAATCATTAAAATTCCGATCAAGGGTTGAACCTCACCCCCTGTCCCCCTCTCTTTTTTAAAAAGGAGAGGGGGAACGCAATTCGCGGCGTTTTCCCCGTCGCGTTCCCCTTCCCCTTATGATTTAATATAATATTTAAATATAATATTTAATATAATATTTACCAGTCGTCGGACATAAAGCCCTTCAAAAACGAATCGTAATCCACCTCGTATTTGCCGGAACGGAACAGATCATCGGCGTTGCTGATTAATTTTTCCCGTCCCTCCTGATTCAGCCTGTCATAATAGCCCAAAAGGCGGTTTTCGGCTTCCGTCTCAAAGCGCGGACGCGTCGGCGGTTCGCCCAGCAGATCGCTTGTGCGGACGCCTAAATAAAACGCCAACGCCTGTACTTTCTCCACGGACGGCACGCTCCCCGCCTCGATATTATGAATAAAACTGGTCCCTACGCCGCTTTCCCGGCAGGCGACCGTCGGTTTGACGCCCTTCATCTGGCAATATAATTTGATATTTCTCACAAAATTTTCCCTGTCCATCCCCCGTCACGCCTTTCTTTTTTTATATATTTCACAAAAATGTTAAATATAAAAATTTTCTATTGACAATCCTAAATTTAGAATTTAAAATAATCATAACCAGTATAACACGCCGGAACGCCGGGCGCAAGCGAAAAAGATCAAAACGGCGCGGCGGGAAAGGGGACGGATTGTCATGAAAGCGAATTGCCGGGAGGAAAAGAAACCGGGCGTCATGATTTATTTCAGCCCGATGCGGGAAGAGGCGATGACCTTGGATGACAGCCGCTGCGCCGATCTGTTCCGCGCGATTCTGAATTTCGCCGATCCGGACAGCGGAGAGGAGCCGTCTTTTGACGATGAGGTTTTAAGGCATTTATGGCCGTTTATCCGAAATCTGATTGTCGTGGATGACCGGAATTATCACGAGAAAACCGCCGGTAAAAAATACGCGGCGTTCTGCCGTTTTTCGCGCGCGAACGGTTTCAATCCGCCCAGCCGGGAGGAATGGGACGAACTGGATAGACCGTCTTTCCGGGAATGGACGCGTATGCAAAACACGCGAACGCATGCGGACGCAATGCAAAATATGCAGACGCATGCGGACGCAATGCAAAATATGCAAACGCATGCGGACGCAATGCAAAATATGCCATATTCATATGCAGAATCAGATTCAGATTCAAATACAGATTCAAA
>CAJOQY010000352.1 GCA_905236835.1 uncultured Oscillibacter sp.
ATATTATATCTTGGCGTTGACAAGCCGGATATATTATGCGAAGTCCCGGATGTCATGGGCATGGGCATTGACAAGGCGAACAAAGCGCTGACGGACGCGGGATTGATTTTAAAAATCGCGGGGACGGCGGCGTCATCCGGCGTGCGGGCAATCGCGCAGAACAAAGCCCCGGGCGAAAAACTCAAAGCCGGAAGCGTCGTGACGGTCCAATTCGGCGACGGGTCCGTTTTGGATTAAATCATGATAAAAAAATTCCCGCCGTCAGGCGGCGGGATTTGAATTTTATAAAAGAGGCGTATGATATGCGATTGAAAGAAGTTTTAAACGGCGTTGAGATTTTAAAAATCATAAACGGAGATATAGATAATAATATAAATATATCCGGCGTCGCGTATGATTCCCGGAATGTCAAACCCGGAAATATATTTGTCGCCATAAAGGGATACGCCTCGGACGGGCATAGATTTATTTCAAGCGCGATTGACAGCGGCGCGAATGTGATTGTATGTGAGATTCTCCCGGAGGAAAATAATAATAATATTATATATATACAAGTCGGACATCCGCGCCGCGCGCTGGCGGTGATGAGCGCGAATTATTTCGGCCATCCGGCGGATGATATGGTCATGATCGGCGTGACCGGAACGAACGGCAAGACGACAAGCACGTATTTGATAAAAGCGATTTTAGAATCCCGCCCGGGGAATCAAGTCGGCTTGATCGGGACTAATCAGAATATGATCGGCGCGGAAGTTTTGGAGACCGAACGCACCACGCCGGAATCGTATGAATTACAGAAATTATTCGCCCAAATGCGGGACGCGGGCTGTACGCATGTTGTCATGGAAGTATCGTCGCACGCGTTATATCTTGACCGGGTTTACGGCGTAAAATATAAAATCGGCGTATTTACGAATTTAACGCAGGATCATTTGGATTTTCACGAGACGATGGGGAATTATTGCGACGCCAAAGCGATTTTATTTCAAAATTGTGAGATTGGCGTATGCAATATCGACGATCCGTGGACGGAATATTTAATAAAAAACGCGTCATGTAAAATATTATATTACGGCGCGAAAAAAGAAAATCATCCGGATTTATTGGCGGAAAATATTGTTTTGGACGCGGATCATATCGCGTATACGGCGGTTTTGAATAATAATAATAATAATATTAATCAACAAGTCCCGGTGAAAACCGGGATACCCGGCGCGTTTATGATATATAATACGCTGGACGCGTTATGCGCGGGAATCGCGCTGAATATCCCGTTGGAGGACGGCGCGAAAGTATTGAATACCGTCCCTCATGTGAAAGGTCGGGTGGAAGTCGTCCCGACGCCGGGGAAAAATTATAATATTTTAATTGATTACGCGCACAGCCCGGACGGTTTGGAAAACGTGTTAAAAAGCGTGAAAGGCTTCGCGAAAGGCCGGACAGTCGCGTTGTTTGGCTGCGGCGGGGACCGGGACAAGACAAAGCGCCCGAAAATGGGGAAAATCGCGGCGGAAATCGCGGATTTCGTGATTGTCACGACGGACAATCCCCGCACGGAAACGCCGATGGATATTATACGGGATATTCTTCCCGGCATGACGGGAATGGATACGCCGTATATTGTGATTGAGGATCGCGTGGAGGCGATTCACTGGGCGATGGATCACGCCGAGCCGGATGATATAATTGTATTATGCGGCAAAGGCCACGAGACGTATCAGGAGATCAATCATGTGAAATATCACATGGACGAGCGCGAAATCGTCGCGGAATATTTAAATTAATAATTATTTAAATATTAATTTAAATAATTATTTAAAATAATAAAATAAAATAAATTAAATTAATCTGAAAGAGGCGGTCAAATATGGAACTCCGATTCCTGCCCGTCGCGCTGTCGGCGGCGCTGGGATTTGTCCTGACGCTGATGATCGGCAAACTGGTATTGGAAGAATTGCGCGCGTTACGGGCGGGACAGGAAATCCGCGGGGACGGTCCCAAATGGCACGCGGCCAAAGCCGGCACGCCGACAATGGGCGGCTTGATGTTTATCTTGGGAAGCGGCGCCGCCGTGCTGGCGATTGCCCTGCCGTATCTGGCGGCGGGCAGTTTCGTGCCGTTTTATGTGTATTTGTTCGCGCTGGCGTTCGG
>CAJOQY010000353.1 GCA_905236835.1 uncultured Oscillibacter sp.
AGGACCCAAAATCGCCGTTTTTGGGCCTTTTTTTGGGCCCGCTTAGAGCTTTATTTGGCCTCCCAGCTGAGCTAACCGCCCAAAATAACTCTTTGAAATTATATTTTCTTAGCTTTGCTGGTCTATCCGGATGAGATATTCTGTCGATCAACTTTCATCTTTCACTCAAACAGCGGAAGAATCATAACATATTTTTGGGGACTTGTCAAGACTGAATTTGAATTTTTATTTACAAATAAACGCTTTTGGATATTTACACAAAAAATCAGTCATAATTTCAAATAATCTGGACATTTTTTGACATCTATTTTGACGCCTATATTTTCCGCGAAATTATATTTTCAAATTCTTATCTTTTCTCCGCCGTCTGATTTTCGGGAAAGTTGTGTTTCAAACAATACGCCCCGACAAAAATTTTATATTTTTATGATATTTTACATATGGGAAGCGTTTGCAATCGGCGCGGCGTTGTGATAGAATATCACGCCAAGACAAAATAAATTGATTGAAATCTATTACAGAAGGGATTCGGAAACCCAAATGCGGAATGAATATTTAAGAAATATCGCGATTATCGCCCATGTAGACCACGGCAAAACGACGCTGGTAGATGAAATGTTAAAACAAAGCGGCGTATATCGCGAAAATCAGGAGATTGTGGAGCGCGTACTGGATTCCGGCGATCTGGAACGCGAACGCGGCATTACGATTTTAGCCAAAAATACGGCTGTACGATACGGCGACACGAAAATTAATATTGTCGACACGCCCGGCCACGCCGATTTCGGCGGCGAAGTCGAACGGATTTTGAAAATGGTCAACGGCGTAATTTTGCTTGTCGACGCCGCCGAGGGTCCCATGCCGCAGACAAGATTCGTCCTGTCCAGAGCGTTGGAATTGGGACACCGGGTCATCGTGGTATTGAATAAAATAGACCGTCCGGATCAGCGCGTGCATGAAGTGATTGACGAGATTTTAGAATTGCTGATTGATTTGGACGCCACGCCGGAACAGCTTGACAGCCCCATGTTGTTCTGTTCCGGACGCAACGGCACGGCGTCTTATTCGCCGCAGACGCCCGGAACGGATTTGAAGCCTTTATTTGAGACGATTTTAAATTATATCCCCGCGCCGGAATCAAACACGGATCAGCCGTTTCAAATGCTGGTGTCGTCGATTGATTATAATGAATTCGTGGGGCGTATCGCCATCGGACGCATTGAGCGCGGCGTGTTAAAACAAAATATGGAAGTCGCCGTATGCAATTATCACGACGAACAGGAAAATAAAAACACGCCGCCGCGCAAGGCGAAAGCGGTTTCGATTTACGAATTTGAGGGCTTGAATCGGAAACCGGTCCAAACCGCGGAAGCGGGGAATATTATCGCCATGAGCGGAATCCCGGATATTACGATTGGCGATACGATTTGCGCGCCGGAAGCCCCGGAAGCGATGGAATTTGTGAAAATATCCGCGCCGACGCTGGAAATGACATTCTCCGTCAACGATTCCCCGTTCGCCGGACGGGAGGGAAAATTCGTCACGTCCCGGCAAATCCGGGAGAGATTATATCGCGAGACGCTGAAAGACGTGTCGTTGCGCGTGACGGATACGGACCGGGAGACGGCCTTTAATGTCGCCGGACGCGGCGAGATGTCGTTGTCTATTTTAATAGAAACAATGCGCCGTGAGGGATATGAATTTCAGGTATCCCCGGCGCGGGTGTTGTACCGCCAGATCGACGGCAAAAAATGCGAACCGATAGAGCGTCTTGTCGTGGATGTCCCGTCGGACTGCGTGGGATCTGTCATGGAGAAATTAGGCGCGCGGAAAGCGGATGTGGTTGACATGACGCCTGTCGGAAATCGGATGAAAGTGGAATTTTTAATCCCGGCGCGGGGGTTATTCGGCTATCGCAACGACTTTTTGACCGATACGCGCGGAGAGGGAATCATGGCGTCCGTGTTTGACAGTTACGCGCCCTATAAAGGCGATTTGTCGCGCCGGAACAGCGGGTCTCTGGTGTCATTCGAGACGGGCGAATCCGTGACATATGGATTATTTAACGCGCAGGAACGCGGCGTGTTATTCATTGGTCCCGGCGTGCCGGTATACGGCGGCATGATTGTCGGCGTCAGTCCCAGAAGCGAGGACATAACGGTCAACGTATGCCGAAAAAAGCAGATGACAAATATGCGGGCGTCGGGTTCCGACGAGGCGTTGAGATTAACGCCGCCGCGTAAAATGAGTTTGGAACAGTGTCTTGAATTTCTGGCCGATGATGAATTATTAGAAGTCACGCC
>CAJOQY010000354.1 GCA_905236835.1 uncultured Oscillibacter sp.
ATCCTGTCCGCCCGTTTCCGTCTCGTCCCGTTCCGGAACGGCGTCACGCTCGGACGGCAAAAACCGGTCTTCCTGTTCCCGCGAAAAGTGATCGGCTTCCTCCCGGTCCGGATTCCGCGAAAAACGCCCCATTTCGGCGCGGTCCTGTTCGGACGCGAAACGCGCCGGATCTCGATCCGGATTCCGGGGGAAACGTCCGGCTTCCGCGCGGTCCTGTTCCCGCGAAAACCGGTCCGGGGAATTATATAAAGCCCTGTCCTGTGAAAACCGGTCGGACGGATAACGCGCGTAACGGTCAGTCCCGTAACGATCGGAGCGGTCAGGCGCGTCGCGGTCAAAGCGTTCGGGGCGTTCGTCGGACAGATCCACCGGGCGCGACGGCGCGATGGTGGAAATGGCGTGTTTATAAATCATCTGCTGGCGTCCGTCGCTGTCCAGAATCACGGCGAAGGCGTCAAACCCCGTAATAATGCCCCGCATTTGAAACCCGTTCATTAAAAACATCGTGACGGGTATCCGGTCTCTCCGCGCCCGGAGCAGGAAAAGCTCCTGCAAATTCGCTTTGTTCTGCATATCTGTTCGCTCCTTTTGTTTCTTTATTTTGGAACCGCGGGTGAAAGACCTGCCGTCCTTCCGTTCCGCGCCGTTTCCCCTGTTTCCCTTTTGTACGATTTCCGTTTATCTTCTATTTTTCCGCGCCGATTTCCGGCTTGCGCGGCTTTCACACGGTACGCTTGTCCTTCCCGGCTCCAAAAGCGGACGGGTTTCCCGGATTTTCGTCCGCTGTCAATAGCATACGCCCGCTTCCATGAGAATTTCTGTCGAAATCCGCAGAGCTTCCGGAAAATTTTGGGAATCTTCCCATTCGATCCAATTTATATCCCGATTGCGCCGGAACCACGTCAACTGCCGCTTGGCATACTGACGCGTTCTTAATTTAACTTCTTCCAAGCCGTCCGAAAGCGTTTTTTCGCCGGACAGCACGGGGATCAATTCTTTATATCCGATTGCCTGCAACGCCGTGGCGTCCGGCGGCGATATTTTGATTAACGCGCGTACTTCTTCCAGCAATCCGCGTTTCGCCATCTCATCCACGCGGTGATTTAATCTTTCTCTCTGGATTTCCCTGTCACGATAGCGCAGGCCGATCCAGACGGCGCTATATCTATTCGGACGGCTTTTGGATATTTTATCATGCTCCGTAATCGTCATTCCGGTTTCCCGCCACACTTCCAGCGCCCGGACGATTCTTTTTTGATCCGATATATGCAGACGCGCCGCCGCTTCCGGATCAATTTCCGAAAGTTCCCGTAATAATTTTTCTATCCCCTCGGATTTTAATCTATCTTCCAGTTCCCGCCGGACGGGGCTGTCTTTATATCCCGGCGCGAATATCTCTCCCTTTACCGCCGCTTCCATCCACAATCCCGTGCCGCCGACTAAAATCGGCAGTTTCTTTCGATTTAAAATATCATCTATCAGCGGCACGGCGGTTTCGACATATCTCGCCGCCGACCATGATTCCCATGGATCCGCCACGCCGATCATATAATGCCGGATCCCGTCCATTTCATCTTCCGTCGGCGCGGCGGATCCTATCCTCATGCCCCGATATATCTGCATCGAATCCGCCGATACAATCTCGCCGTGAAACTTTTTCGCCAGCAAAACCCCCAGACGCGTTTTCCCGCAGCCCGTCGGACCCGCCACGCACACGATTTTCTGATTCTCTATTTTATCCATTCTTCCCGGCATGTCAAGCATTCCCGCCGCCTTTCCGCCAATCCATACGCCGTATATTATATCATATCAAACCATATCATGCTTTATATTTTTTATATTATATCACGCTTCCGACCGGATTTCCACTCTTTTCTTGCCGCCGCGCGCCGATATTCCCGCCAGTTATTATATATCTCACGCCTGAAAATAATATCCCACGCCCCATTTCGTCCGAATATGCTCCGGCGCGGCGGGATTCTCCTCCAATTTTTCGCGCAGACGCC
>CAJOQY010000355.1 GCA_905236835.1 uncultured Oscillibacter sp.
AATTTACTCGAAATCGCCGATACGATTATTATCGGCGGCGGCATGTCTTACACGTTCTCCGTCGCGCTGGGCGGCAAGGCCGGCAATTCGCTGCTGGAATCCGACTGGCTGGATTATTCCAAAGAAATGGTCCAGAAAGCCAAAGACAAAGGCGTAAAATTTTTACTGCCCGTCGATTCCGTGATCGGCGATCAATTCGCCGCCGACGCCAAATCCCAGATCGTCAAGGCCGGGGAAATCCCCGACGGCTGGATGGGGCTCGATATTGGACCGGAGACGACGAAAATCTACTGCGACGCCGTCGCCGACGCCGGTACTGTGATCTGGAACGGCCCCATGGGCGTGTTTGAGTTCCCGGCGTTCGCCGTCGGCACAAAGGCCGTGGCGGAAGCGTTAAGCAAGACCAGCGCCATTACCGTCATTGGCGGCGGCGACAGCGCGGCGGCGGTCGAACAGTTGGGCTACGCCGACAAAATGACGCATATCTCCACCGGCGGCGGCGCGTCTCTGGAATTCCTCGAAGGCAAAGAACTTCCCGGCGTCGCCTGCCTCCAGAACGCCTGATCTCGACTCATATCTTACAGCGTGATATTTAAATATATTTTAAATATTTATTTAAAAATATTAAATATTATTTAAATCATATCTTGTTTAATCCTCTGAGCGTTTTCCCATGCCCGAAATCCGGGGAAATTTCAAAAATTCCCCGGATTCCGGCATAAAAAATCTTGTGAAACCCTTGACAATCACGCCGGATTCCGTATAAAATAAAGCCGCTTTTCTGATTTCGGATTTCAGCCGTCAGAAAGCGCCGAACCGTTCCGAACAAAACATAAAAGGAGACTGATAGATATGAACCGCAGATACCGTAAAACCATTATCGCCGGAAACTGGAAAATGAACATGACCGCCACGGAAACAAAAAAATTCGCCGAGGACATGAAAAAAATTATGCCCCGCGTCAAATGGTGTGAAGTCGTCATCTGCGTTCCCGCCTGCAATATTTCCACAGCGATGAAGGCATTCAAAGAACCGCGGATTATCGTAGGCGCGGAAAACGTCTATTTTGAACCCTCCGGAGCGTTCACCGGCGAAATGTCCGCCGCGATGCTGGCCGATCTGGGCGTGAAATACGTCATTGTCGGACACAGTGAACGCCGCCAGTATTTCTGCGAAACAGACCAGACGGTTAATAAAAAAGTCCATGCCGTGCTGGACGCGGGCATGAATCCGATCATCTGCGTGGGCGAAAGTCTGGAACAGAGGGAAACCGGCATTACGGATGATTTAATTGCCATGCAGGTCAAGAGCGCGTTATTCAACGTCAGCGCGGAGAAACTGCGCCGCTGTGTCATCGCGTATGAACCCATCTGGGCCATCGGCACCGGCAAGACCGCGACATCCGAACAGGCCGCCGAGGTCTGCCGCAATATCCGCGGCGTAATCCGCAATCTCTACGGCGCGCGCGTCGCCCGCGGCGTCACGATTCAATACGGCGGCTCCATGAATCCCAAGAACGCCGCCGAACTGCTTGCCCAAGCCGATATTGACGGCGGCCTGATTGGCGGCGCGTCCCTCAAGCCGGAACAATTTTTAGATATTATCAACGCCGCCAACGGCGAATAATCAAACCAAATCAATCCGATTATAAATCAGCCAGCCGCGCGGGAAAGGGTTTTTGATCGCTTCATGATCTTCCCGCGCGGCTCATCAATCGCGGACACGCGATCAGCGGACGGAAAGAAATCGAGGAATTGAATCTGATGAAGAAAACGCCTGCGCTTCTGGTTATCATGGACGGTTTCGGCTTTGCCGACGGAAATCCCGACTGCCTGTCGGACAGCGAACCGGTCGGCGAACGCGATTTGTCCGGCAACGGAAACCTGTCGCCGCGTATCGGCGATTCAGCCGGGAAGCATTGGACATTTGACGCGGTCCGCGCCGCGAAAACGCCCTGTCTGGACCGGCTCAGCCGGGAATACGCGCTGACGGTCCTGTCCGCGTCCGGAAATGACGCGGGATTTCCCGCCGGACAGCCGGGCAACGGGCCGGGGGGCTGTCTGAACATCGGCGCGGGCCGGGTTGTTTATCAAGATCTGGTCCGGATTTCACGCGCAATCGCCGACGGGAGCTTTTATCAAAATCCCGTTTTGATACAGGCCATGGACCGCTGTCTGGAAAAGCCGTCGGCTTTGCATCTGGCGGGCGTCCTGTCAGATACGGGCGCTTACGCCCATATCGGGCATTTATTCGCTTTATTAAAAATGGCGAAACAGCGGGGGACGCGCGATGTTTATCTTCATTTGATTTTAGAAGGCCAAGATTTGAATTTATGCCGGGAGCTTCTGCGCCGCGTTCTTGATTTATGCCGCGAACTCGGCGTCGGTAAAATCGCCACGCTGATGGGCCGTTCTTTTGTGGAAGATTCCGGACACGCGGATATGCTGGAAGCGGCTTATGACGCCATGGTATACGGCGAATGCGCGGCGGCGAATCCCGATCCGGAGGCCGCGCTGTTATCCCCGGACGGACGGACCGGCGAAAATCTTGATCCGGTGGTCTGCGCGCCGGACAGCGCCATATCCGATCATGACAGTTTAATCTTTTGGGGATTCAAGCCGCTGAAAAATCTGGCGCGGGCTTTCACGGATCCGGATTTTGATATTTTTACCCGTCAGGTTTTCCCGCTGACCTGCGTTTCCGCCACGGATTACGGCGTCCCCGGCGCAATCGCCGCGTTTCCGCCCGCGATTATTCATAACAGTCTCGGCGAATATCTCAGCCATCTGGGCATGACGCAATTGCGCGTGGCCGACTCCGCGCGCTTTTCCGAAATCAGTTATTATTTTAACGGCTGTAATCATCATGTTTTTCCCGGAGAGGATCAAATCAGCGTTCCCGCGTCCTCCGCGCCGGACATCTGCGCCGAATGCGTCCGGCATATGGAATCCGGCGTTTATGATTTCATCGTGCTGGGCCTGCCGGACTGCGGAAAAGCCGTATTGTCCGGTTCGCCTGACGCCGTGATTCATGCCGTTGAAACGGTTGATACCTGTATTGGCATGGTCGCGGAAGCGGCTTTGAAATTGGGCGGCGTCGCGATGATTACGGCAAGCTGCGGCGGCGCGGAAGAAATACGCGTCAACCATCACGGATCCGACGGGACGACAAATCCCGTGCCGTTTTTATTATGCGGCGCGGGGAGCGAACTCCGTTCCGGAGGCCGTCTGGCCGATATTGCCCCGACGCTTTTAGATCTCATGGGGCTGGCCTGTCCGCCTGAAATGGACGGAAAAACTTTGATTGTCGAATAAAATCAATCATATAAAATTCCCGCGCCTGACGCGCGGGAATTTTTGTTTTCTAT
The DNA here is from genome assembly GCA_905236835.1 of uncultured Oscillibacter sp. GTDB lineage: Bacteria > Bacillota > Clostridia > Oscillospirales > Oscillospiraceae > Oscillibacter. Next base: position 3,368 of record CAJOQY010000355.1, read on the forward strand.
TTGCATGACGCATGGAAATCTGTTATAATGCCTGATATAATTCCCGGCGTGTGAAAATATAAAAAATCAGGCCGGGCGCGTATGCGGAAAGGAGTATTTTATGGGACTGATTCGGGCCGCGATAAACGCCGCCGCCGGAACGCTGGCGGACCAGTATAAAGAATTTTTCTATTGCGAATCCATTCCGACGGATGTCTTGGCCGTCAAGGGCCACAAACGCACCGGCAAACGCTCCACCAATCGCGGGGATGATAATATCATCTCCACAGGGTCTGTCATCGCCGTGGCGGACGGACAGTGCATGATGATCGTTGAGCAGGGAAAAGTCGTGGAATTATGCGCCGAGACGGGGCATTTTGTCTATGACGCGTCCACGGAACCGTCCATTTTCTCCGGCGGTCTGGGACAGGGCATTAAAGATATATTTAAAACCATGGGGACGCGGATCGCGTTCGGCGGTCAGGCCCCGAAAGACCAGCGGGTATATTATTTTAATACCAAAGAAATCACGGGCAATAAATACGGTACGCCAAGCCCGGTCCCATTCCGCGTCGTGGACCCGCGCGCCGGGATTGATATTGATATATCCATCCGCTGTTTCGGCGAATATAGTTATCATATTTCCAACCCCATGTTGTTTTACGCGAATGTCTGCGGCAACGTGTCGGAAGATTACACGCGCGATAAATTAGACGGCCAGTTAAAAAGCGAATTATTAACCGCGTTACAGCCCGCGTTCGCGCGGATTTCCGACATGGGCATCCGCTATTCCGCCCTGCCGGGACATACAACGGAATTCGCGCAGGTATTAAACAACGAATTGTCCGAAAAATGGCGGGATCTGCGCGGCATTGAAATCGTCTCCGTTGGCGTATCCAGTGTGAAAGCCAGCGAAGAGGATGAGGCGATGTTGAAAGAAATGCAAAAGACCGCCGCCTATCGGGATCCGAATCTTGCCGCCGCGACGCTGGTCAACGCGCAGGCGGACGCCATGCGGACCGCCGCCGGAAACGCGGGCGGCGCCATGACGGGATTTTACGGCATGAATATGGCCGGGGCCGCCGGGGGATTCAATCCGCGGGATTTATATCAAATGGGCGCGCAAAGCCAAAATCAAGCCGCGCAAAATCAAAATTCCGCCGGGAACGCGGGCGGCGAGAACGGCTGGACGTGTCCGAAATGCGGCGCGAAAAATACCGGCAAATTCTGCATGGAATGCGGCGAAAAGAAACCCGTCCCCATGGAGGCCGGGAACTGGACGTGTCCGAAATGCGGCGCGAGTAATACCGGCAAATTCTGCGTGGAATGCGGGACAAAGCGTCCGGAGCGTCTGACGGCGTGTCCGAAGTGCGGCCACGCGATCCCTGATCCGGATCATCCGCCGAAATTTTGCCCGGAATGCGGCAACGCGTTTTAAATCATAAATAAAATAACATAATTCCCCCCTTTCGCGCGTGATAAGGGGGGAATTGGAAAAAGGAAGTGAAAATATGCCCGATCAGGTGACGAATTATCAATGCCCCGCCTGTACCGGCCCCCTGCATTTTGTGGGCGCGTCCGGGAAATTACAATGCGATTACTGCGGGAGCGTATTTGATATAGCGGATATAGAGGCCCGGATGTCAAAGAAGGACGCGAAAGCGAGCGACGCGTTCCAAAAAGAAGAGTCCCGGCGTGATAATAATAATAATAATAATAATTGGGACACGTCCGGATTGAATCAGGACTGGGGCGACGGCGCGGAAGGACTGCATAGTTATAACTGCCCGTCCTGCGGCGCGGAGTTGATCTGCGACGCGTCCACGGCGGCGACAAGCTGCCCGTATTGCGGCAATCCCGCGATTGTGCCGGGACAGTTTTCAGGGGATTTGAAGCCGGATTTCGTGATTCCGTTTAAATTGGATCAAAAGGCGGCGGAAGCGGCCTTGAAAAAGCATTACAAAGGCCGTCCGTTTCTGCCCAAAGCGTTTACGAATCAGAATCATATTGAGGAGATCAAAGGCGTATATGTCCCGTTCTGGCTGTATGACGGTATCGCCGACGCCGACGCGCAATTCGCCGCCACGCGTTCTTCCAGCCATCGTGAGGGCGATTATGAAGTAACTGTCACGCGTCATTTTCAGGTCCGCCGCGCCGGTGAGATTGTATTCGAGAAAGTCCCCGTGGACGCGTCAAGCAAAATGCCGGATGACCATATGGATTCGATAGAGCCGTATGATTATCAGGATTTGAAAAAATTTTCGACGGCGTATCTGCCGGGTTATCTGGCGGATAGATATGACGTATCTGTCCAAGACTGCGCGAAGCGCGCGGATCAAAGATGCGAAAATACAGCGTTGCGGGAACTGGAAAATACTGTTACAGGCTATGACAGCGTGTCATTGACGCGCAAAAATATCAGATTACATCGCGGGAAGGTCAGTTACGCGTTAATGCCGGTCTATATGTTGCATACCAAATGGAGCGGGAAAGATTTTTTATTCGCGATGAACGGACAGACCGGGAAAATGGCCGGGGATCTGCCCATGAGCTGGGGGAAATTCTGGCTGACATTCGGGTCAATCGCGCTTCCGCTCGCGGCGCTGATTTATTGGTTTTTATTTCATCTGTAAGGAGGCGCGGCGGATATGAAAAACAAAATCACTGCCCGTATGGGCGAAAATCGCGCCGCGCGCAAAAATCTTATCGCCCTGTGCGCCGCGCTGTATATGCTTGTGATTTCCTGCGCGCCGTTCGCCTTCGCGCTGGATGATAATGATGATTATATATTTGACGAGGCCGGATTGCTCTCAAATGAGGATCGCGGCGAATTGGAAAGCATGGCGGAACAAATCGCGGCGGAATATGATTTCGGGGCGTATATCATTATCACGCCGGATTATCTGGTTTACGGCGAGGATGATATAGAAGACTGCGCGGCGAAATTTTATCAAGAGAATAATTTCGGCATTGGCGCGGCTCGCGACGGATTATTGTTATTATTAAGCATCGGTGGGCGGGATTACGCGTTATACGCCTATGGCTACGGCAATACGGCGTTTACGGATTCCGGAAAATTTTCCCTCGCGGATGAGTTCTTTTTAGACGATTTCCGGGAAAATGATTTTTATCAGGGCTTCGCGGATTATTTAAACGGCGTGGAGTCGTATCTGGAACAGGCCCGCGCGGGACAGCCGGTCGACGATTACGGCGCAAGCGGCTATCGCGGCGATTCCGGACGGCAATTGACCGTCTGGAATATCCTCACATTTACCGCTCTGCCTTGTTTTATATCCGGCTTGATTTGTCTCGGCATGAAATCGCGCATGAAAACGGTCCGAAAAGCGTCAAGCGCGGGGAGCTACATCCCGCCCGGAGGATTCCGTCTGCGCGTCCGGGATGATATGTTTACGCATACGACGGAAAGCCGCGTCAAAATTCAAAAAGAAGAACATCACAACGGTCATTCCGGAGGCGGGACAACGATCCG
>CAJOQY010000356.1 GCA_905236835.1 uncultured Oscillibacter sp.
TGTGTCAACTACTTTTCGGAATTTTTCTTCCGCGTCTTTTTCCCGTCTGTTCTCTGACAGCCAGATTCCCCATTCCGTATAAAGAGAGCTTGCGCCGCTTCCTCCGTCCGGTTCCGGCGCGGTATTTTCTAATATTTCCTCGATTTTCTCGTCCCATGCCTTGATACGGTTTCCGCCATCTGACCAGAGAAGCCCCAGACAGAGACTAACGCGCCCGTCGTCTGACAAATCCAGTTCATAGGCCTGTATGCGCTGATAAATATATTCCATGTACGCCCGGTAATGAATCGTATAGCCAATAGCCCTGCCGCTTAGACGCTTCATATTTTGCTTGTTTACCATATTCCGCAACAGGGCCTCCGTTTCATCCGGCGTCATGACTTCCAGACAGTCCAATATGGCGCTGTCCATCAGGCTTTCGGATGAATCATAGCCGCTATATTCGTCATATTGGTTATCTTCATCATAACTGTCATATTCGTCCGGGTGAAAGAGGAAAAACAGCTCCGCGATAATATCATGTTTGGGCCGCAAAGTCCCCTGAACGCCGCCAAGGCGCGCGTTTCCCGGCTGATAAATGACCGGCTCCACATGGCCGGAAATATGCCAGTCCCGTAACCAGTCCGTCAGGTTTCGCTCTTTCAGGTCAAACAGGCGGCAAAACAGCGAAATCGGCATGGGCAGTCCGAACAGATTCAGCGCGGTGATCCCGCCGTATAAACGGACATCGCTTTCTTTAAATCCGGCGCGTTTCCGAAGCCCCCGGCCCCATTCCTCCCAGTCCAATACAATGCTGTCGTCTTTGCTCTCAGGCTTTAAGTCAAACAACGTCCGGTAAATCAATTCCACAACGCTGACTTTGGGACGATTATACTGTTTCATATACCATTCCATGGCGCGGTCTAATACGGGCGTTATCGCGGACGGATTCACGCTCCGGCTTATTACATAAGGGCGGATAGACCGCGCCAGCAATTTGCGCCGGAATGATTCTTCCTCCTGAAGAATCTCCACCGGATAATTTTTATTTTTTACAAAAAACGCGCGTCGGGTATCGCCCGGTCCCCGCAGTTCCGTCACGGAAGCCCCGTCAAACCAGTTTCGCAGACAGTCATGCCGCGGATTCGCCAGCCCGGACAGGCGGACGCTCCGTTCCGCCATAATAAGCCGGATCAATCCGCCGTTGTCATGTTCGCGTCCCATCCGCGGACCCAAATCCATCCACGCTTTCCGCAGACATGACAGGGATTCCCGTCCCCAATACGGATTCTCCAGACAAATCAAAACCCGCCGCCCCTGTTCGGCCCATCGGGACAGGCTGTCCAGACAGGCGCGGGCCTTGCCGGAATCAAGAACGCCGTTTTCCATGGCGTCCAGTTTCATCCAGACGGCAAGGCCGCCGGAACGCGCCCATAAAATCGCCGCCCTCATCATGAGACTGGTTTTCCCCATGCCGCCGTTGCCGGTAATCAGCACAGGACCGTTTTTTAAAAGTCCCGCGATTTTGTTTTCATCGTTTTCACGCGGTATCCCTTTTTCCGCGCTGAGGACGCGCAGCATGACGCCGTAATCTCCGTTGACGTGATAATAATTCCCCGTATCCGTATCCGTACAGGCGGCTTGCGCTTCCGTCGTCGCCCGTTCGTCCAGAAACTCGACCGCGTTTTCAAGATTCCAGCTTTCCACTTCCCGGCGCAACGCTTCCGAATCAGGATAGACAATTTCGGCGATACGCCGGACAAGCGTTTCCATCCAGCCTTTTTTTGTTCCGTCTATGCGCTGAGGACCCTGCAAATAATACTCAAACGCGTCTGTCGGCGTGAAATTCTCCCGTTTAAACGGAAGAATTGCGATATTTTCCTGTTTATCGGCGATTTTGACTTCACGCAGGACGTGTTTGGGAGAATCCATGACGCCCTGATCCAGTATCAGCAAAAAAACTTTACAGGATTTGATTTCGCCGGGAATCTCCTCCGCGAAATCCTCCCCGCCCCGCACGCTTTTTTCAGAATACCAACAGGAAATATTTCTTTTTTCCAGCGCGTCGGCGATTTCCCGGACCGTTTCGCCCGCGCTTTTCACATGATAGCTGATAAATACATCCGCCATCGCGTTTCCCCCTTCCATGCTCCGGCGGGATACGTCCCCCATCGACAAATATTATATCAATGCTGTATAATATTGCATAATAACACATATCGCGGGGGAAATCTATCTGTTTTTTTCAGACGGCGGACGGGCCAAATAA
>CAJOQY010000357.1 GCA_905236835.1 uncultured Oscillibacter sp.
ACGCCGACCGCGTTGACGCAGTCCTCCACAACGGCGTCAAGAGCCTCTTCCAATTGTTTGGGCGGCATATCGTGCTGATACTGTCCCACGCCGATGGATTTCGGGTCTATTTTGACCAGTTCCGCCAGCGGGTCCTGCAAACGCCGCGCGATGGAAACCGCCGAACGTAAATTCACGTCAAAATCCGGAAACTCTTCCGCCGCCAGTTTGCTCGCCGAATACACCGAAGCCCCCGCCTCGGATACGATCATATAGCTTAATTTTTTCTCATTCTCCGGGCGGGCGTTCTCCTGACGAATCAATTCCACCGCCATTTGTTCCGTCTCCCGGCTCGCGGTCCCGTTGCCAATGGCCAAATGCTCCACATGATATTTACGGGTGAGTTCCGCTAATTTTACAATCGCGTCCTGTTTCTGTCTTTCGCCCAGCGCCGGATAGACCACCGTCGTATCCAATACTTTTCCGGTCCCGTCGACCACCGCGACTTTGCAGCCGTTGCGATAACCGGGATCCAATCCCATTGTGACTTTGCCTTTCACGGGCGGGCATAATAACAAAGGCCGCAAATTCTTGGAAAATTGCTCAATCGCGCCCGTACAGGCCCGCTCCGTCAGCGCCGAACGCAATTCCCGCTCCATGGACGGCGCGATTAATCTATCATACGCGTCCAGCGCGGCGGACTTGACGAAATCCGTGGACGGCGATCCCGGTATCGCGGATGTTTTATATACAATTTCCATGGCCTTGTCATGATCCGTCATGAAATTTACTTTTAAATATTTTTCTTTTTCGCCCCGGTTGATCGCCAATATCTGATAGCCTTTCAGACGGCTGACCGGCTGATGAAAGTCATAATAAATTTTATATACGGAATCTTCCTCCGGGTTGGCGGCTTCCGATTGCGCCTCCCCGATCCGTTCCGACAGCGTTCTTAATTTTTTTCTCAACGCCGCGTCGTCGCTGATTTTCTCCGCGATAATATCCGACGCGCCCGCCAGAGCTTCCGTTATATCGCCGACCTTGTCCGGGTTCGCGGCCATAAAAGCCGCCGCCGCCTCGTCCGGCGACGGGCCGTCCGGTTTTTGCGAAAATAAAATATCCGCCACAGGATCCAGTCCTTTTTCTTTGGCGATCACCGCGCGGGTCCGGCGTTTGGGCTTGTATGGCCGGTATAAATCCTCCAGTTCCGCCAGCGTTTTCGCCTTTGATATATCCCGTGACAATTCATCCGTTAATTTGCCCTGTTCCTCAATGGCGCGTAAAATCACATCGCGCCGGTCCCGCAGTCCCCGCAGATATTCCAGACGCGTTTCCAGATTCCGCAATGTCTCGTCATCCATGGCGCCGTGTAATTCTTTCCGATACCGCGCGATAAACGGAACCGTATTGCCCTCATCCAATAACGCGATTACGTTTTCAATATGCCGCTTGTCCCGTCCCAGTTCATCCGCCAGAATCGTGATAATTTCATCCATATGATTATTTTCCCCTTTTGGATTTTCGCGAAAAAGCGCGTGAAAATTCAGAAAATATTGGCAAGTATAGCATATCAAATTTATTTAAGCAAGTATCATTTGAAACTTTTTCGGATCATGCGCGCAATCCCCGCCATATCTTGACAGATCTATCAAAATCTGATAAAATATCAAAAATATAAAAATTAAAATTATATAAAATTTATATAATTTTTATATAAAATCCAACGGAGAGGGGGGATATAAAATGCTGAATGATCTATCAATCACGCCTTCCGCGCGCGCCTACGCGAAAAATCTGAAACTGGAAATGAAATGGCGTATCAAACGGGACAGCGGCGACGTGACGGCGCATGATAAAAATTACAAAAATTACGCAAACTATATGAACGCCGTTGAAGGGAATCAAACCGGCCAGCCGGATCGGAAAAAATTAAACGAGATTATCCAAAAGGCGATGGACGGCGGAAAATTGACGCGGGAAGAAAAAGAATATCTCAGGGCGAATGATTCTTTCACTTATCAGCGTATTCAATCCGCCGAGCGGGAACAGAAATTATATGAACAGGAATTGCGGCGCTGTAAAAGCAAAGAGGAAGTCCAGCGCGTCCGGATGGGACATTTGAACGGGACGCTGATGACCGTGAAATCCGCGGCGAACAATCCCCATATTTCGGCGGATAAAAAACGTGAGATTCTCGCCACGGAAAAATTACGGTGCGACAAAATCGAAACGTCCACCCGATTATTTATCCGGCGCGGCGAATACGCGAAACTCCCCTCAAAGGCGGAAGAAATCAAAGCCGCGAAAGATACGCGTGAAAAACGCGAAACGTCGTCCAAGCCGGACCGCGATCCGCTCATCCGGGAAAGCGAACGTCACGGGCATGATCACATCAACGCGCAAAGCCCGGAGAATCACGGTCATGATAACATCAACACGCAAAACCCGGAGAATCACGGTCATGATAATATCCGGACGGAAAGCCCGGAAGAGCGGAAAACGCGCCGCGCCAAAATGAAAGCCGCGTATGCCTGCCGATGGAACGCGGGCAACGAACCCGCCCCGGAATCGACAATCCGGGCGCGGGCGTAAACGCGGAGACGGACGGAATATCGGATGAACGTCAGAAAGCGAGGGAACGCGAGTGAGTGTGAATATAATACCGGGCGTCCGGGAATGGCGGCGCGCGGAGACGGCGCGGCGCGAAAAAACGCGCGCGGCGCGTAATGCCGATACGGCGCGGGAAACGGAAGCGGCGCGGGAGACCGAAAGCGGAAATCAGCGGGATATGGTTGTTTTGAGCAACCGCGCCGCGCGTCTTGGTTTTTCGCAATGTCATTTCATTGAATCCCCCCGGCGGCTTGCGCCGCCACCCCCCTTTGACAAGGGGGGCGAAACGGGAGAAACCAACC
>CAJOQY010000358.1 GCA_905236835.1 uncultured Oscillibacter sp.
ATGTCGGTCAAGGGCCGCTGTATGCTGACGGGCCTGCCGAAGTCCGTGACGGTCAGTTCGACTGAAATGATGGACGCCTTTGAAGAGCCGGTAGAGCGTATTTTAGAGGCCATCCACGCCGTATTGGAACGCACGCCGCCGGAGCTTGTGGCGGATATATCGGCCAACGGCATTGTTATGACGGGCGGCGGCAGTCTGGTTTCCGGCTTTGACAAGCTGATCGCCGCGCGGACCGGGATCAAAACTTATGTCGCCGAGGACGCGATTTCATGCGTGGCGCTTGGCACCGGCAAGAGCCTTGACACCATTGCTGAAATGCAGGACGGCACGATGAATTTATCACGCCGCCGCCAGATGAATTAAATATAATTAAATAATAAATATATAATAAATAAAAATAAACCGGAATCCCGATCCGTCGTAACGGTCAAAGATTCCGGTATTTTTTATTTGGCGCGTGAAATCCCGCGACGCGGTTTACTCGCGGGTTAGATCAAATTATTCGGCCTCGAATTCATCCTTGCCCACGCCGCAGGTCGGGCAGACCCAGTCATCCGGGATGTCATCAAAGGCCGTGCCGGGCTGTACGCCGTTGTCGGGATCGCCTTCGGCGGGGTCATAGACATAGCCGCAGACCGTGCATACATATTTTTTCATAACGCATATCTCCTTTTATTCCCGCGATTTGATTTTATCGCGTATTGCCCCTTTTGTCTCTCCGCTTACAGGATAACAGATCGCGCGGAAAATTTCAAGAGGCGTCTTAACATTTTTTGGATTGCCGTCAATAAAAATCGCCGAATGAGGAATTTCCGGTGGAATTATGATGATCATCATCATCGGAATTTTGATTCCATAACACGCTGTCATGCTTTCCCAGCGGTCCGGAGGATTTGGCGGCGTCAAAATAATCCAGTTCCACACAGCGGTAATTCGGCAGATAAAAAAGGCTGATCAACAGCGCGAATAAAAGAATAATCATCCGCCACGCCAGAACGGGAATCCCCAATACATCCGGGGAGATCGTGTCAAGAATGATCTGAAAATCCGCGTATGCGTAATCAGGCATGGACATCAGAGAAATCATCGCCTGACGCTGAATCAATACGCGATAAATAATATCAGGCAGTCCCGCCAGCAAGGCCCAGCCGAGATAACTGAAATCCAAAGCGAACAGCGGGCCTTTGTATCCGAATGTCTGCCGCTTGCTTAATTCCAGCGCTTCCATCACGCCCAGATCCGGATCTTCCAGCAAATAATACAGCGCGAAGCGATAACGATAATAAGCGATCACGCCGGGAATAATAAACAGCATGGACCAGAGGGAAATAAAAATATATTTGATAATTTCTAATAATATAATTTTTCCCACGTTGGAAAATCCATCGAATAATATCAAATATTCCGCGTGTTCCCGCCGACGGACCGCCATGCAGTACAGCGTAAAGCCCGCGTCAAGAATGATCAATAATAAATTCGTCAGGACGACTAAGAACGTGGAGATTAAATTCAATCCGCCGCCCAGATAGACGATGATATTTAATATCACGCCCAGTCCCATATAAAGCGCGGTCATTTTTTTGGGGGATACCCGCGCGCCGGACAATAATTCCGCCGCCTGTTTTTTCAATACGCTCCGTTTCGGTCTCTCTGTCATAACCGCCCCCCGCTTTCGGATTTATATTAATTTATAAAATTTTTATTTATAAAATTACCGGCGATTATTCCAGCATAATCAGGGCGATCAGTTCCAGCGGCTCGTCGGATTTGTTTTCCAGACTGTGCGCCGCGCCGTATCCGGTGGCGCATACGTCGCCCGGACGGACGGTAATCTCTTTCCCGTTGTCATGGAACAAACCCTCGCCCTTGAGAATATAGAAAAATTCCGTCTCGTGTTCGTGCGTATGTTCGCCGATGGACCGGCCCGGTTCTATTATCAAATGCGAAAACAGCCGCGCGTGGCCGTATAACTCATCTTGATTTGCAATATCTTTGAAATGCACAAGGCCGTTGCCGTTACGGACGCATTGATCCCGCTTGACGCAATCATCTGAGCGCGTTACCATA
>CAJOQY010000359.1 GCA_905236835.1 uncultured Oscillibacter sp.
GAAAATTCTGACCGCCGCCGCGTATTTTCACGCGAAATTTGAAAATATTCATCCGTTCGCGGACGGCAACGGCAGAACCGGACGCCTCGCGATGAATTATTTTCTGACGACGCGCGATCATCCGCCGGTTGTGATTCATGAGGAGGATCGCGGGGAATATTACGCGGCGTTGGAAGCATGGGACACGGCGCAAGATTTGGAGCCTATGCGAAAATTTTTAGAAAGTCAGCTTATTAAGACATGGCGCGGGAGAGTACGCGGCGGCGAAAAGCGTGATCTTGACGCGTCCCCGCGCCTGCGTGATTTTTTATGATGATACTTTTCACGGCGTCGGCCCGGAAATTTGAAAAATAGGGCTTGACTTTTGACCGCCGCCCGGATATAATTAATCTTACGTTCCAAAGACAGCGGGTTGGCGTCGTCCTGTAAATCCCGCCGAGGGCGGCCATGTTCGTTTTGTACTGCCATGCGCCCCCGTGTCCGAACCGGCACAGGGGCGTTTCTTTTGGGCGTGACGTGAATTTTATTTATCCGGAGGTGAAAAAATATGCCAAACGCAAAAGTTCTGGCCGAGAAAAAGACGATTGTGGAACAGCTGACGGAGAAAATCAAAAACGCCACCGCCGGCGTGATCGTGGACTACCGCGGAATTACCGTGGCGGAGGATACCGCCCTGCGCCGGGAATGCCGGGAAAACGACGTGCATTACGCGGTTGTGAAAAACACGCTTCTGCGCTTCGCGTTTGATAACACCGGTTTAGGCGATCTGGACGGCCTGTTAAACGGCACCACGTCTCTGGCGCTGGGTAGCGATCCCGTGACTCCGGCCCGGATTATGGCCGATACCGCCAAAAAACTGGACGGCAAGTTTGAGATCAAAGGCGGATTCATGGACGGCAAACCGGTTGATCTGAATACGATTAACGCGCTGGCCGCGATTCCCCCTCTGCCGATTCTCCGCGCGCAGGCGCTGGGTACGATGCTGGCTCCCATCACGGGACTGGCCGTCGTTCTCAACCAGATCGCCGAGAAGAAAGGCGGCGGCGATACCGCCGAAGCCGCTCCCGCCGCGGAATAACGCGCGCGGTATTCCCGGAAGGGCAAAACCCGCTTCCGGGCGAAATACGCGAAAACGCGTGAAAACGCGAAAATACGCGAAAATATGAATCGCCGGATTTGTCCGGCGTGAAAAAACACGAAAAAATAATCATGAGATTGGGAGGTTATACACATGTCTGAAAAAACGAATGCCCTGCTTGAGGAAATCAAGCAGTTGACCGTTCTGGAACTGAGCGAACTGGTACACGCGTTAGAAGAGGAATTCGGCGTATCCGCCGCCGCGATGGCCGCGCCCGCCGCCGCCGCTGGCCCTGTGGAAGAGGAGAAAACGTCGTTTGATGTCGTCCTGACCGGCTTTGACGCTTCGTCTAAGATTAAAGTCATCAAAGTCGTCCGCGAAATCACCGGACAGGGACTGGCCGAGGCGAAAGGCACTGTGGAGAACAATCCGTCCACGATCAAAGAGGGCGTCTCCAAGGACGAGGCCGAGGAACTCAAGAAGAAGATTGAGGATGTCGGCGGCAAGGTCGAGTTGAAATAATTCAAATCATCATCCGGCCATCGTTCCCGTATGGGGATTGATATAGAATTAAAAAAATTCCTTCCCGTTCGGCGGGAGGGAATTTTTATTTTATGAAATCCCCCCGGCGGTCCTTGGCGGACGGCCAACGCGCCGCCACCCCCCTTTGACAAGGGGGGCGAAACGGGAGAAAACAATCTCAAGCCCCCCTTGTCAAAGGGGGGAAAGCCGCGAAGCGGCTGGGGGGATTTCTGAAAGTTCATGACAAAATATCAAAATATAATAATATATTTTGATATTTCATCGCATAGAATGTGCGGGAAGGGGTGAGACGGAATGCGCGATATTCGGAAAGAGGAAGAAAAGCGGATTTTATTTCTGGCGTTCTTTTTCCTGTGCGGCGTTGTCATGGGACAAGTTTTAGCGGCGGGCGCGCCGGAGAGCGTATCGGAAGAACTGCGCCGGTATATCACGGAACGCGGACAATCCGCTCTCGCCGGAAATATTAAGATTTATACGATATTCGCCGCGTTCTCCGCGTATGCGCGTTATCCGGCGATGGCCGCGATACTGGGAATGATTCCGGCTGGCGGTTTGTTTTTATGCGTTCTGATCGCGGCTTATGGATTTACGCTTTCTTTTTCCATTGGCGCGTTTGTCAATACATGGGGGGAATATGGCGTGATGATAGGCGCCGCCGCCGTGGGGTTTCGCTGTCTGATCACGCTGATTTGTTTTTTTCTGTTCGCGCCGCCGTTTCCGGATTCCGAACCTTTTCCGCGCCGGTTGATTTTCCCCGGCGGCATCTGGCGGCGCCGCGCGTTTTTGTGTATGATATTGATTTTAACGGGCGTCTGCGCGGAAATTTTCTTGATTCCGCGTCTCCTGCGATGGATTATGATAAACTGTCATATAGCTTGATATTTCGCGGGCGAATGGATAGATTCATAACTTGACAATCCCTGTCAATGACGGTATAA
>CAJOQY010000360.1 GCA_905236835.1 uncultured Oscillibacter sp.
ATAATATATATGATATTTTCATATTTTTCAGGAGGCGACAAAGTTATGAAAAAAAAGACGACATCAAGCGGCAAGCAATGGCGTTTTGCCGGGGAAGCCGCCGTTGAGGAGGCGTTATCCCCTGCGGAAGAGCGGATATTCACGGAAATCATCTCTGTATACCGTGATTTTCCCGTGATAGACGAACGCTATCCCGTGGGACTTTCCGCCGCGGAAACACGCGCGCGGGAAGCCGCCGCGCGCGCGGCGATTCCTTTTTTCCTTCGGCGCTTTGAAAAATCATACCAACGGGAAGAGATTCTCAGCGCGCTGGCTACCGCCGTATCCCTGCCGATACGATTTTCCGAATGGTTTTTAAATTCCGACTCGGCCCTGACAGGCGCGGCTTTCTGGCTGCTGGATTATATCGAACAACAGGATCTTTATGATGAATTATATCAACTGCTTCCGGATTTGAACGCCGCCGCTCTGGAAGAAATGGAGCGGCGAATTCCCCCGGCGTCCGATCTGTCGCATTCCAGACAGACGCTTTTGCGCACGGCGTATGTCCTGACGGAACGGGAAAAATCAGGCATGAAAAAACTCTGCCGGAAACTTCTGGGCATGATCGACAAAAAAGAGGCCGCAAGATTAAAATCCGTATTTCGTGACGCGCTGATGGATTATTTCGGACGCTTTCTGGAAGTCCGTACCAGAATCAAGCCTTCCTCCGATTCGCCGGAAAGCCCGTCCCCGCTGTCCGTCGGCCACTCGGACAGCCGTCTGAATATCGCCGAAAGTTCCCGTCTGCCAAGACCGGCCAGTCTCCCGGATGACCCGTATAAGCCGGGTCCGCTGTCCGTGAATCTTCCCGACAGTTCCCGCGTCTCAAAGACCCTGCCCGCCGGCCTGTCCGACGGATTCCGGGCCTCGCGCAACGCGTCGCTTGAAATTATCCCGCCGCCGTCCCGCCCCGTCCCGCCGCCGGACGCGCGGGAATCCGCCGAGCCGCCGGAGCGCGGGCCGTCGTTCTTGTCTGATATTCAGACGCTGTTCCGCGCCAGTCCGGACCTGTCGGATATGCCATGGGGCAAAAAACTTCTGCGCGGACATCCTGATTTGATTTTCCTGATGAAAACCCCGGCCATGATCGGTTTGTCGGAGGACAGACTGCGGGAAGAATTTTATTACCGCCGCATGACGAGCCTGTTATCCGGCTTTACCGTCCGGGATCCGTATGAAATATGCGCCGCGTGTCTCCTGCTGGAGCGCGACAATGATATATTATTTCATTTAAGCGCGCTGACCGCCGCCGTGCGGGTCTGCGCGGAGCGGAATCTCCCGTGGTCGCCTGATCCGGAAGAATCTTCGGCCTTATGCGCGGAGACGCGAACGCCGGATTACACGCCGCGTTATCTGTTCCGCCATCCGGAAGATATAAATAAAAACGCGGGCGAAAATCCCGTTGAAAATACCATCGGCGAGGAGATTGAAAAAGACCGTATGGTATCGGAAGCGCAATTGTTTTATCTTGCCGCGGGCTTTCTCCCGCCGCGCGACAGGATTCCGTCAAAACGGCTGGCGGAATGGTTCGAGAAACAGGGATTGGAACCGGAACGGGCGAACGCGCTGGCTTATGCCGCGCACATGGTCTCACGCCTGAAAGAATCCCGCGAACGGGGCGAAACCGCGCCGCCGCGGGCCGACGCGTCCGGACAGGCCGAAACGGACGGCCCGGAAGCCGGGGAAGAATCCAACGTCCCCGCCGATACCCGGGAGAACGCGGAACTGTCCAAACAGCTGAAAGCCGCCCGCGAGTCTCAGCACGACGCGGAACAAAAAGTCCGCCAGCTTCAGGAACGTCTGGAACGGGAAGAAGCGCGATCCGCGCGGGACAGAATGGAATTAAACGGCCTGCGGGAGACGATTTTCCGTATGAAATCCGGCGAGATTCCGGAACGGCGTCCGGCGGATGAGAATATCGAATTCCCGTGGCAGGGCAAACGAAAAATTCTGGTATTCGGCGGGCATGACGCGTGGAGCAAGTCCATCCGTCCGTTACTGCCGGGCGTGAGATTTTTTGACCGGGAATCGCTTCCGGATTTGAACGCGGTCAAAGGCGCGGATGTCGTCTGGATTCAGGCTAACGCGCTGTCGCATAAATTTTATTACCGCGTGATCGACGCCGCGCGGCGCGAAAATATCCCCGTGCAGTATTTCGGTTTCGCCAGCGCGCGCAAATGCGCCGAACAGCTTGTCTCTTACGAATTATCCGGCGGCGCTCCGGAAGAAATATAAAATAATTATAAAATTATTATAAAATTATAAAATAAATATAAAAACAGGGGGGCTTGATCGCCATGAAAAAGACAATACGCGGCGTCATTGCCGTCATGATGATTTGCGCGATGTTGTGCGCGGTTCCGCCCGGAATTCGGGCGTCAAATACTGATTCCGATGGCATCACGGGCGGCGCGGTCCCCGACGACGGATCCGGAACAGGCAACGACGGCTCTGATGTCACAAACGCCAGCGTGTCCCTGTCCGAGAATACGCTGCAAATCAATCCCGGCGCGAGTACGCGTCTGAGGGCGTCCTCCGGGGTGGACGGAAGATATATCTCATGGAGCGTGGCGGACGGCGACGTGGCGCAGTTGTCCGCCCGTACCGGCGAGACGGTTGTTATCACGGGCCGCAATCCGGGCCGGACAACCGTCACCGCCCGCGTGGGCGACGGAACCCCCGCGACGTGCCAAATCACGGTATCGGGCATTACGCTTTCCAAAACCGCGCTGGAAATGGGGCCGAATACCGGGGATATATTAAGCATGAGCCGTTACGGCGACGCGGAAAATCTGGACGCGTCTTACTGGGAATGGACCAGCAGCAATACGGGCGTTGTGATCGTCATGAAGCAGGAGACGGGACTGGGCGCGACGGTGCAGGCCGTTTCGTCCGGTACAGCCGTGATTACCTGTTCCGGCGGCGGCTATACGGCGATGTGTTCCGTCACGGTCGCCCCGAACGAGGCGTCTATTATACACGCCAAAGTAACGGACGGCGTTTTAAGATTAGAAGAAATTATCCCGCAGTTACAGAGCCTGTGCATATCCATGACAGATGAGATTTTAAGTTATATTACCAGTATCACCGTGGACACCGGCGACGGGATTTTGTACGACGGTTACGCGTCCGAGGGCGACACGGGGCTTGGCGTCGCCAGCGCCAGAAAATATTATGTCCGCGGCGCGAACGCTTATCAGGTGGCGAATATTACGTTTATGCCAAAAATCGCCGATGGAACCGTTGATATTAGCTATACCGGTTACAGCGTCAACGAAAAGGCGTTTACAGGCATGATTCAGGTGGAAGTGTCAAACAATCAATCCACGCTGTCTTACGCCTGTTACAACGGCCAGCCTGTGAAATTCCAATCCGACGACTTCGCGTCTTATTATTTTAACGCGACAAATCGCTCTTTGCAGTCCGTCACGTTCGGGCGCGTCAATTCCCGTTACGGGACGTTGTATTATAATTATATCAATCCTGAGATTTATAAC
>CAJOQY010000361.1 GCA_905236835.1 uncultured Oscillibacter sp.
CTGTTGTACATTTTCTCGACTGTCTTATGGATGAATATCAAGCGGATAAATCCTCGTTTTATATTTCTGTGGCGACGGAAGAGCAAAATATTTCAACAGATTTGACTGGCGACATTGCCGCCTTAGAAGAATAAAAAATCAGCCCCGCCGATCTTGTTACAGATTGGCGGGACAGTCTGTTTTATGGCCGATAAAACCGCTTGAAATTCCGTGATAAAAACAGGATCAGGACAACAAAATCCGGTCGTTGTCAAGTTCTTTGCCCGCCCCGGCGCGAAAGCGTTCCAGCAGATCGGATACCCGCAGGCCGCGCCGTTCCTCGCCGCTGACATCCAATACAATCTCGCCGTGATTCATCATGAAAGTCCGATTTCCCATATCCAGCGCGTTTCGCATATTGTGCGTCACCATCATGGTGGTAATTTGATATTCTTCCACGATAGCTCTTGTTAAATTTAATACTTTTTCGGCTGTCGCGGGGTCCAGCGCGGCGGTATGCTCGTCTAATAATAACAATTCCGGCGGATTCATGGTCGCCATCAGGAGCGTGAGCGCCTGACGCTGTCCGCCGGATAATAATCCGACGGGCTGCCGCATACGGTTTTCCAGTCCCATGCCAAGAAGCGATAATTTTTCCCGGAAGCGTTCCCGATCAGATTTGCCGATACGCGAAAACACACCGCCCCAGCCCGCCGCGAGAAATAGATTTTCCTCTATGCTCATGCCCGGCGCGCTGCCCCGCATGGGGTCCTGATATAATCTGCCGATACGCCGCGCCCGAATATGCGCGGGCTGAAACGTCAGATTTTCGTGATTTAATATTATTTCCCCCGTATCAGGGTAAAAATCGCCGCAGATTAAATGAAACAGCGTCGATTTGCCCGCGCCGTTCGATCCGATGATCGTCACGAAATCGCCGGTGGATAATTTTAAATCCAGATGCTCAATCGCGCGTTTTTCATGAACCGTCCCCGGATTGAATGTTTTGGAAATTCCGCGCAGTTCCAGTTTATAATCATTATTTTTATCATTCTTACTCATGGCGAATTTTCCTCCGGGTATCGGGATTTCCGCCGCCGGATGATTTTCAGATAAATCTCGCGCCGTCCGGCCAGATACGGAATAAAAATCGCCAGTACCACAATCACGGATGAAATCAATTTCAGCATATAAGCGGGCATATGGAATCTTAACGCGATTGTATAAACCAGCCGGAAGATAAAAGAGCCTAATACCATGCCCGCCGCGCGGACAAAAATCCCGCCTGACGGAATCAGCGTCCGGCCTATCAGCAACGACGCCAGCGCGATGGTCAGCATACCGGAGCCAATATCAATGCTGACGGATTTCTGTGACTGGCTTAATAAACATCCGGACAGACCCGTAAACGCGTTGGCGACGCATAAGCCGACAATCGTCGTAAACGCCGGATCAACGGATGATGATCGAATCATATCCGGATTGTCCCCCGTGGCGCGGATGGATAATCCCAAGCGCGTATTCAGAAAAAACGCGAGAAATAAAATAATCATCAAAACAGCCAGTAACGCCGTGACAAGCCGGTACTGTCCGGCCAGCGGGGTTTGAGATAAAAAACTTTTTATGGCCGTAAAAATCGTATCCGCGCGATTTAAATTCAACTGCGCCGCGCCGCCCATGACGAATATATTCACGCTGTATAATCCCGTGTTGACGATAATCCCGGCCAATAAACTATCGACGCCCATGCGGGTCTGCAGCAACGCCGTGACGAAGCCGGATAAAACGCCCGCGCCCATCGCGGCGGGGATTGACAAATACGGATGTCCCGCAATCGCGACCGCCGCGCCGACCGCCGCGCCAAGCGTAAAACAGCCGTCCGTGGACAAATCGCATACGTTTAACATCGAATAGCTTAAAAACAGCGCAAGCGTGGTCAGGCCGCATAACAGCCCCAGTTCCAGCGCGGTCTGTATTAATGGCAATAAATTTTGCATATTTTTATATTATAAATATTATATATTATTTTATCCCAGATCGTCAAAGCTTTCAGCCGTCGTGATTTCAACAATATTCGTACAGTGCGGCGCGAACGCGGATTTGATATAATTCAAATCCAGTCCAAGCTGTTCGCAGATTTCAATATTCACAGTCGCCGTGCCGTTGTCGAACGTCCGGACGGGCGTTTCGGCGGGATTGGCGTTGTTTAATAACAAATCCGCCGCCATATCCGCGGTCTCGCGGCCTAAATTAGCGTAATCCACGCCGTAACCCACGAACGCGCCGTTCAGCGCGAACGAGTCCGCCCCAGCGTAATGCGGGATTCCCGCCGTGGAGAAAATTTCATAAATAGATAATTCCGCCGTCATAATCGTGTTATCCGTGGGCGTAAATACCGCGTCCACACCGTCAGACACAAGCGCCTGCGCCGCCAGCATAACTTCATCCGTGGAAGTCCCGGCGCGTTCGACGATTTCAACGCCTTTGTTTTTCAAATACGCTTTCGCGTCGGCAATCGGCGCTGTAGACGAATCCTGCCCCTGATCGTATAATAAACCGATTTTCGACGCGTCCGGATTGGCGGCGAAAATCAAATTCATCATAGCATTTGTATTTAAATAATCGCTTGTTCCGGTGATATTCGCGCCGGGCGTTTGATTGGAACGAACCAATTCCGCGCCTTCGGGGTCCGATACCGCTGAGAAAACCACGGGGATCTGATTTTCTTCCGTCGCCGCCTGCATGGCAATCGCTACCGGCGTCGCCACGCCGATCATTAAATCCACGCCGTCCGCGATAAAATTCGCGATAATCTGAGACAAAACAGCCGCGTCCGCGTTGCAGTTATCATATCTTACGCGAAATTCCACGCCGTTTTCCGCGCCGATTTCCGATAAACGCGCTTGAATATTATCCACGATCTGATTTAACGACGCGTCGTCAACGTAATTGCAAAGGCCGATTTGATAAACCGGCGTATCCGGATTGCTCTCCGCGCCGTTTTCGCTGTCGCTTTCCTCCGCGTTTTCGATATTTTCATCCGGATTGGCGCCGCTTCCCGCGCCGCCGCACGATGCCAGCGACAGACAGAATATCATCGCCAGCAGCATAGACAATATCACGCGCGTGAAATTCTTTTTCATCTTTATTTCCTCCTCAAATTCCCGAAACCGGGCGAAATTCGCAATCAAACAGGCGCGCCGGGATATAAAAAAACTCCCGTCCCATATTTCATGGGACGGGAGATTATATTCCCGCGATACCACCCAAATTGGCGATTATATAAAATTTATATTATATTAAAATATTATAAAAATATATAATACGTCCGCTCAGTTTCCGCGCTGACACGCGTATCCGATGGATAACGGGTGGAATCCCGTCGGAGCCTACTGGAAAAACGCGCTGACGCGATTGCGCGGGATACGCGCCGCTTTTTCGCCGACAAGCGGCTGTTTTCCGTTCGGTCCGCCCTCGAAAGGCCATTCGCGCGGATGTTCCCCTGTCCCGATTTCACCAGCCGGGACTCTCTGTAAAGTTCGCCTTCCGCCTACTCCTCTTTCTCACAGGTTTACTCGCTGTTCAATTGTCGCGGCTGATTATATATGATTTCGTTCCGTCTGTCAAGAGCGGTTTTTATTTTTATTCAATCGAAATCATGTAGTAATACACAGGCTGTCCGCCGGATAAAACCGCCACTTCCGCGTCGGGACAGATATTCTCAAACATTTTGGCCGCCGCCCGCGCCGCCGGTTCCTCCACGTCCTCGCCGTAATATAAAGAAATAAACGACGCTTTTAATTTCGCCGCCGCGCCCGCGATACGTTCCAATAACACGTGCAGAGAAGCGTCCGTGCCGAATAATTTTCCCTCGTCCAACGCCAGATAATCCCCCGCGTGAATCTGAAAGCCGTCAAATTCCGAATCGCGGGCGGCATAGGTAATCGCCGCCGTGTGGACGCTTGACAGGCTGTCGGACATCGCGCTCTCCAGACTCGCGGCGTCAGACGCGTCAAAATCGACATTCATCATGGCCGTGATACCCTGCGGAATTGTTTTCGACGGAATGACAATCACATTTTTTTCCGTCAATCCCGCGCACTGCCGCGCCGCCATAATAATATTGCCGTTGTTGGGCAATATAAACACCGTTTCGGCGTTGATCTGTTCCACGGCGTTTAATAAGCTCTCCGTCGACGGATTCATGGTCTGCCCGCCGGAGACAATCGCGTCCGCGCCCAGATCGCGGAAAATCGCGGACATTCCCTCTCCCGCGCACACGGCCAGAAATCCATACGCTTTCGGCGGTTCGTTTGATTTTTTATGATTAATATTATTTTCTCCGGATATATGATTTTTATTTTTTTCTTCCATGGATTCCAGTTCTTGTTCCACGGCTTCCAGATCATCCGTGGACCGCGGTTTCCGTCCGGCGGACATATCCTCATATTGCAGACGCATATTTTCAATTTTGGCAAGTTCCAGCGTGCCATATTTGCGCGCTTCGTTTAACGCGCTTCCCGGCGTGTCGGTATGCACATGGACTTTGAACGCCTCGTCATCCTCGCCGATTACCAGACTGTCCCCGATAGTGCTTAAATACGCCCGAAATCCCTCGATTTCAACGCCCGGCTTTTTGCGGACGATAAAAACCGTATCAAACGTGAAAGTGATTTCCTCATCCGTCAACGCGGCGAAATCCGCCTTTTCCGGTCCGGATTCGCCCGTCTCCGGGATCGGCTCCCCACGCAGAGCCGCCAACATTCCCTCTAAAATTAATAAATATCCTTTGCCGCCCGCGTCCACCACACCGGCTTTTTTCAATACCGGATTTAATTCCGTCGTCTGGGCCAGCGCGTCATATCCGTCCGACAGGGCTTCTTGAAATATGCTTTCCAGATTTTTTTCGCCGGACTCCGCCAGATCCGCCGCGCGTTTCGCCGCCAGACGCGAAACCGTCAAAACCGTCCCCTCGGCGGGTTTCATAACAGCCTTATACGCCGCGGATACGCCCTCTTGCATCGCCGCCGCGAATGAAACCGCGTCCGCGCTCTCCTGTCCTTTGAGGCTTTTGGACAGTCCCCGGAACAACAGCGACAAAATCACGCCGGAATTGCCCCGCGCGCCTCTCAACAGCGCCGACGCGGTCACGGACGCCGCCTGATCCACCCGCACAGGGTCCGATTTTTTTAATTCCGTCACGGCGGCGGCTATCGTCATGGACATATTCGTACCTGTATCGCCGTCCGGGACGGGAAAGACATTTAAATCATTGATTTCCTGTTTTCGGGCGGTAATGGCGGCGGCGCCGTGCAGAATCATTTCCTTAAACAGCGCGCCGGTAATTTGTTCGTTCATGGGGGCGGCGTCCTCCTTAAAATTCTTTCATGTTTTCATCACGCAATATCATTGAAGTATCAAAAATAAATATAAAAATAATATTATTAAAGCGTCATGGAATCCACATAGACATCCACGGATTCCACCCGCGCGCCGGTGTTTTTCGTCACGACATATTGCACTTCGTTCATGATCGACCGGCAGACCGCCGGGATATTCACGCCGTTTTCCACGACAATATGCAGTTCAATATGAATCGCGCCGTCATCCAGATAATGAATCTTGACGCCTTTATTCATCGCTTCCCGCCGCAATAAATGCACAAGTCCATCCGTCATGGATCGGTAAGCCATCCCCTTGACGCCAAAACAGTTCATCGCCGCCATACCCGTAATATTAGAAAACACCGTACCGCTGACGGATACGTCACCCCGTTCGGATTCAAATTTCATCATATCAAAAAACACCCTTTCGCTTTGCCCGCGCATTAGAGATTAAATTATATACGCTGCCGGGGAAAAACACAAGCGCGAAAATACCGGCTCGCGAAAAAATAAAAAATTTTTTTATTTTTCGCTTGCATTTTCAAATCACTTGATGTATAATACAAAATCACAGGCCGGTGTGATGGAATTGGTAGACGTAGCGGACTCAAAATCCGCCGCTGGCGACAGCGTGTGGGTTCGACTCCCACCACCGGCACCA
>CAJOQY010000362.1 GCA_905236835.1 uncultured Oscillibacter sp.
ATCGCATGGGATTCGCCATGACCCGCCGTCAGGCCCGCCAACTCGTCAGCCACGGGCATTTTACCGTCAATGGCCGCAAAGTCGACATCCCGTCGTTTCAGGTCAAATCCGGCGACGTAATCGAAGTCGCCGAAAACAGCCGCCAGTCGGCCATATTCAAACGCCTGACCGGTCAGGACGCCCCGATGTTTCTCCTCCCGGCGTGGATGGAACGCGATAAAAACGCCCTCAAAGGCACGGTCACGCGCCTCCCGGCCCGGGAAGATATTGACGTACCCGTGGAAGAACACCTCATCGTCGAGCTGTACTCCAAGTAATCAACCGCGGGGGACTACCCTCAAAACTGCCGGAACACGGCGCTGTATCATGACGAAGGAGGGTACCGCATGATCGAAATCGAAAAGCCCCAGATTACCTGTGTGGAAACCCCCGGCGAAACGACATATGGCAAATATGTCGTGGAGCCTTTGGAACGCGGATACGGCACGACGCTTGGCAACGCCCTGCGCCGCATCATGCTCTCATCCCTGCCGGGAACCGCGCCGACGACCATCAAAATCGCCGGGGTCCAGCACGAGTTCTCCACCATTCCGGGCGTCAAAGAGGACGTGACGGAAATCGTGTTAAATATCAAAGGCCTGCTGACGAAAGTACACAGCGAGGGGATCAAACCCGTGTATATCGAAGCCACAGGCCCTTGCGAAGTCACCGCCGGGGATATTAAAGCCGACGGCGAAGTGGAGATTTTAAATCCCAATATGCACATCGCCACGCTCGACAGCGGCGCGGCGTTAAATATGGAAATCACGCTCGCCCACGGGCGCGGATACGTCGGCGCGGAGCATAACAAGCCGCAGCAGAACGTGATCGGCATTATCGCCGTCGACTCGATTTACACGCCGGTCAGAAAAGTGAATTATACCGTTGAACCCACCCGCGTGGGAACTTCCAGCGATTATGACAAATTAACGCTGGAAATCTGGACCGACGGGACGATCTCCGCCCGCGACGCGGTGTCTTTGGGCGCGAAAATCCTTTGCGATCATTTCACTTTATTTACAGACCTTTCCGACAGCATCGGAAGCCGTCCGATCGTCGTCGAGAAGGCAGAGGCTCAGCGCGACAAAGTCCTTGAAATGACCATCGAGGAATTAGATTTGTCCGTCCGGAGTTTCAACTGCCTCAAACGCGCCAATATTAACACCGTCGAGGATTTGATCTCCAAGACGGAGGACGAAATGATGAAAGTCCGCAATCTGGGCCGCAAATCTCTTGAAGAGGTCATAAACAAACTTGAAATGATGGGCTTGCATCTGGCCGACGAGGACGGCGCGACGCCGCCCGCCACATCATCATGACATGACAACAGCCGGGGCTTATATATCCCCGGCGAAATCGCAAGCCGGGGGCTTATATCTCCCCGGCGAATCCTGACAGCAAGGAGGGACAGGGAATGTCAAAACAACGCAAGCTCGGCAAGCCGACCGATCAGCGGATGGCCATGCTGCGCCAGCAGGTAACGGACTTCCTTGACCGCGGGAAAATGGAGACCACCGTCACCCGCGCCAAGGAAATCAAACCTCTCGCGGAAAAAATGATCACGCTCGGCAAAAAGAGCGATCTGGCGGCGTATCGCGCGGCTTTGCGCGTGATTACCCGTGAGTCCGTGTGCCATAAATTATTCAAAGAAATCGCGCCGGGATACGCCGAACGCGCCGGAGGTTATACCCGTATCATCCGGACCGGCATCCGCCGCGGCGACGCCGCCGAAACCGCGATTATTGAACTGGTCAAATAATTTCCGCTTTTATTCTAAATTTTATTATAAATTATCAAAATTATTATAAAAATCCTTTGCCGACGGACTGTATTCCATGGCAAAGGATTTTTTATATTTATTTTACGCTTCCGGATCTTCGATTCCCGTTTCCGTCTCATCCGGCGCGATTTCCGGCAACGGGATTTCCCGCGCGCTTATCACGCGGATTTCACCGTCAATCACTTCCAGTTCTTCCAGTCGCACGGGATACAATACGCCGTTCACCGGCTCCCGGATTTCCCGGATCGTCAGCCCGTTGTCGTCATAATCCGTGAACTCCTGACGCATTAATATTTCTTCCCCGTCCGGATATTCATAATATTCTTTCAACGGAAAATCTTCCGTGCCGCGATCCCAATCCTCCAAATCACGGCTGATTAATATCAACGCCGTATTCTCATAACGATAACGGTCGATATAATATACTGTCCCGTCGTTGTGCCGGGAGATAATTTCCCCCGTCTCCGGATATAATTCCGCGTTTTGAAGCGTAAAGCCGTATAAATACTCGCCGATACTGGGATTCCAGAGCCAATAATGATGCGTAATCGTTTTGGGATTTTCCATGTCCGCTATATCCAGATCATCAACGCCGTCAAAATTCATGTCGATTAAATCCACGGGCGCTATGGAATCAAATGCCAGCGGCGCGTTGATCACTTCACCCGATCCGGCGTCGCCCATAGATATATTCTGTAATAATTTTCCGTTGTCATATACCCGGATTTCACGGATTCGCGTTTCCGCGCCCGACATCCGTCCCACGACATCCAGACGTAAAATTTTATCATCATCCGCCTCCGCGTTGACGGAATAAATCAC
>CAJOQY010000363.1 GCA_905236835.1 uncultured Oscillibacter sp.
AAAATAAAATAAAAATTCGCTGTTGCATGACGGGGGTATGATAACGCATGGCGGATGAGGAATTTCTTTTGAAACAGGTTCCCTATTCGCTGGACGGTGAACAGGCGGTTTTGGGATCCATGCTGATTGATCCGGAGTGCGTCAAATCCGTGATCGGAATCTTGCGGGCGACGGATTTCTATCTCAGGCAGAACCGGGAAATATTTGAAGTGATTTACAGTATGTTTTCGTATTCCAAACCGATTGACGGATTAACCGTCGCGGAGGAAATGCGGAAAACCGGCGTATATGACGAGAACACGACGAGATCTTATCTGGCGCAGTTGATGGAAATCACGCCCACGAGCGCCAATGCGATGGAATACGCGGCGATTGTGCGGGACAAGGCGATGTTGCGCGAGACGGCGCGGGCGGCGGCGGAAATCACGGCGATGGTGCGGGAAGGCATCGGGGAAGCCGGGGAGATTTTAGAGGCGGCGGAACAGAAAATCTATTCCGTCCGGCGCGGACAGAGCGCGGAGGCGCTTGTCCCCCTGCGGACCGTCCTGCCGGATGTTCTGGACCGTCTGGCGGAAATGAACGAAAACGAAAATCATCTGCCGGGATTGTCCACGGGACTGTCGGCGATTGACCGGAAAATCAGCGGATTGAACAAATCGGATTTGATATTATTGGCCGCGCGTCCCGGCATGGGCAAAACGTCCATGGCTATGAATATCGCTTTGAACGTCGCGAAAAAGACGGAAAAAACGGTGGCGATATTTTCTCTTGAAATGTCGCGGGAACAATTGGCGTCGCGGATTTTATCGGCGGAAGCGTTTGTGGAGAATCAGCGGTTGAAAACCGGCGAATTAAGAGAATCGGACTGGGAGAAAATCGCCGCCGCCGTGACGGTATTAAATAAAATTAATATTTTAATGGATGATAATCCCATGTTGACGGCGGCGGATATGAACGCGAAATGTCGCCGGCTGGACAATCTGGGACTGGTTGTGGTTGATTATTTGCAATTAATGACATCGGCTGGAAATCTGAACCGGCGCGGCGGCGGAGAGAATCGACAGCAGGTTGTGTCGGATATTTCAAGAATGCTGAAAATCATGGCGAAAGAATTAAATGTCCCGGTGATTTGTTTAAGCCAGTTAAGCCGCGCCAACGAGAAACGCGACGACAAACGGCCTATGCTGTCGGATTTGCGGGAATCGGGCGCGATAGAGCAGGACGCGGATATAGTATTGTTTTTATATCGCGATGATTATTATAACGAGGATTCGGATAAGCATAATATCGCCGAGTGCATTATCGCCAAGAATCGGCACGGGGAGACGGGAAAAGTGGAATTGCGCTGGATGCCGGAGTATACGATGTTCGCCACGCTGGATAACCGCTACGGGGATTAAATCAAAAGGGGGAGCCTGTCATGTTGAAAATAGAGTCCGTCAAATGTCGGCTTCCCCGTCCGGGCGAAACGGCGGTCTGCGCGGTATCCGGCGGACTGGATTCCATGTGTCTGCTGGATATATTATATAAATATAATTATAATAAATATAAATATAAATATAATCAAAAAGGTGAATTTGATTTGATCGCGGCGCATTTCAATCACGGATTGAGACGGAACGCCAATCGGGACGAAACATTTGTCCGGGACTGGTGCGCGGAACGGGATATAAAATTTATATCCGGATATGAAAACGTGAAAGCGTTCGCGGAACGGGAAAAATTATCCGTTGAAGAGGCGGCGCGAATCGCGCGTTATGAATTTTTACGGCGCGTCGCGCGGGAAAATCAGGCGGATTGGATTTACACGGCGCATCATTTGGACGATAACGCCGAAACGGTATTGTTAAATTTAATCCGCGGGACAGGCATTCGCGGCCTGTCGGGCATGAGAGATTATCATGACGGGATATGCCGGCCATTATTGGATATAACGCGGGAGGATTTGAGGGCATACGCGGAATTAAATAATATAAAATATATTGACGATGAAAGCAATTTTGATCCGGACGCGGCGGCGCGGAATTTTTTAAGATTAAATATTATGCCGTTATTGAAAGAAATTAATATCAAAGCGGCGGAGCATATTCATAACGCCGCGAAGCAGTTGAATATTATTGATCAATCGTTGGAATCCGACGCGCGGGAACGCGTGTCGGGCATGGAGATTGACAATGGACGCGTGATTTTGCCCGTGAAATCTTTCATGGACGCGGGCGGCGCGGTACGGCCAAGGATGATTTTATACGCGCTGGATCAATTGGGAATTGGCCGGAAAGATATAGGGACCGCGCATTTGAACGCGATAGAGGAAGTATATATCCATCCGGCGCGGACGGACGGGGGACGGGAACGGCGCTTGAGTCTGCCGCGCGGCGTGACGGTTCGTTGTCAGCGGGATCGGATGATTTTTGAGACGACGCCGCGAAAACCGACGGAAATCGAATTACAGCCGGGAAAAAATTTAACGTGGGGAGCGTATCGGTTATTATTATATGACGATGACGGTACGAATAATAATATAGATATAATAGATATAAATAATAATAATATAAATATTAATCAAAACGACAGCGGATTGATCTTGAAAGGGCCGAAGCGCGATCAATACGGCGGATTGATCGGGCGTGATTTGATTACCGTCGCGCCGTGTCAGCCGGGGGAGAGATTGTTTTTGCCGGGTACGAACGGAAGCCGGAGTATTAAACGGCTGTGTCTGGACAAAAAGATTGATTTATCCGAACGGGACGGACTGCCCGCGATTTACATAAACGGCGTCTTGGCCGCTGTCTGGCGGTTGGGAACGGATGTCGCGTTTCTGCCGGAAAACGCGCCGCGCCGCTTTGTGAGGGTTGAGAAAATAAAATAATATAAAATTATATAAATAAATTTAAAATATAACGCGCGTAAACAGCCG